>NZ_JAPZRB010000551.1:0-8437 GCF_027531105.1 Microcystis sp. LE18-22.4A | reverse complement strand
ATTCCCAAATGCGTTTAACCGCTATGGGATAGAGAGGTGCGTAGTTCACCCAAGGAGAATCAATCTCTCGAAGTAAAAGTGAAAGGAATTTCTGAAATGGAATTCAGTCTGTCTATATTTGACTATACTTTTACTAACTATGACAACAATTTTTGATTTTTGCAGGAGAGCTATCGAGTCGAGGAATACTCGTAGTCTTCGATAATATGGAGAAGTCGCATGGCTGAACTACAGGATTCTTCTAAAATTTCCTGTTTCTCCTGAGAATCTTCGATTAAATCTTCAGATACTAGACGCAGAGAACCTAAAAGACTATTAAGACTACTTCTCGCTTCGTAGGATAAATAAGCTTTTCTTTTTTGCTCATCTTCCCTATTCTTAGAGTCGGCCTCTTTGCTATCACTAAATTGCAGAGCGTGTAAACGGGCATAATGACCACCTTGAGCTAATAATTCCTCATGATTGCCGATTTCTGCCACTTTTCCCTTGTCCAGCACCACAATTTGATAGGCTTTTTGAACAGTGGAAAGACGGTGAGCGATCACAAGAGTAGTCCGCTCGCGACAGAGTTCATCGATCGCTTCCTGTACTAAACGCTCAGAAATTGTATCCAAAGCACTGGTGGCTTCATCGAGAATGAGAAGATCTGGATCTCGCAGTAAGGCCCGAGCGATCGCTAATCTTTGTTTTTGTCCCCCCGAAAGTCTCACTCCCCGATCGCCAATTTCCGTATCCAGTCCTTCCGGCAGTTTGCAGATAAACTCGTAGGCATTCGCCCTTTTTGTCGCTGCTAAAATTTCTGCATCACTCACATCGCTTAATCCGTAGGCAATATTAAAACGGAGAGAATTATTAAAGAGAAAAGTGTCTTGACTGACTATTCCCATGGCTTTTCTCAGAGATTTGATCTCATAATCCCGTAAATCGTGACCGTCAAAAAGAATCCTCCCGGCTGTAGGATCATAAAAGCGTGGTAATAAATCAGCAATTGTCGATTTTCCAGCCCCCGAAGCACCAACAAGAGCGATCATTTTTCCTTTTGGAATCCAAAGATCGATGCCCTTGAGAACTAATTCTTGATGACCGGGATAGGAAAATTGGACGTTATCAAAATGAATGCCTGTCTCTAATCTTTGATAGGGAATAGAGCCATTGCTCATAAATGGTTTATTCTCTCGAATGAGAAAATCCGCTACTATTTCTACTGCGGAAACATCACCCAATAGACTACTCCTAGCACCGTTAATCTGACCAACTATCGGCAGGGCCCGGAAAAGTACATAGAGATAGGTCAATAAAATTGTCGCTAAAGCTTGCAGTTGTTCATTAAAAAGATAACGACCAGCAATGATAATTAAAGCAATAATAATTACCCCACCGATCTCATTGAGCGGAGCGATTACAGCATTATTAGTCTGGGCATCTAAACCCGCTTTCTCCCGGGCTTCTATATCTTCCACAATAGATTCTAATTCGTATCTTTCATTGCCTACCGCTTTAATTAGGCGAATTCCCATTAACAGTTCCAACAGTTTATTAGTTTGCTGTTTAGCCGTTACGGTGATAATCTCTCCAAACTTTTTCGCTCTCTTGACAAAGTATTGATTAAGCAGACCTAAAAAGCCACCCAAAACACTAGAAAGAATAGTTAATTGCCAAGAAATTGATAATAAAATAGCTAAGTACATGAAAGCTGTGCCGATAATCTTAATCAGGTTTATGTAATTTCTAATTGATCCCACGGCTCGATTAATCTCCGACATGAAACGATTAAAAATATCTCCTATTTTACTTTTTACATAATAATCTATATCCACTTCTAGCAGCAGAATAACTGAATCAATTCGCATATCTTTGGACATAATCAAAGACAAGTAAGTTCCTAACAAATTACTGACAAAATTGGTAATATGCTTGAGAATTAAAATCCCTAATATCGCCGCAAACATCCAGAAAAAACGAGTATCGACCGAGAAAACCTCGAAAACGGAGAGCAGCTTTTTGATAATTTGGGGGGCATTTTTTAAGATATCATTTTCGGGATTAATAAAAGAAATTAGTAAGGGGATAACTAAAACAGTTCCTACCCCATTAAATACGGTACTGACAAAGCCGATAACAATGCTGGAAACCACTAATACCCAGTGTTTCAGCGTATATTTAAGGAGAATTTGATTAGGATTCATCGCTATAAGTAATAAAGTAAATAGTCAACGGTCAATTATCCTACTCGCTACAATCTAATAAGTAGGGAGGCACAATTATTTGTAGGATGGGTTAGCGGTAGCGTAACATGATCGGGCGTTGGGTTTCATGCTTCAACCCAACCTACGTTCATCTTATATTTAATTCCACCCACCTACTTATTTCCCTTCCAGAGAAGTAATTATGCCAGAGAGAGTTGTCGCCATGGCGGTGGTACTATAGGAGGCGATACAGCGCTCTCTGGCTTTTAGTCCTCGTGCATTAGCCGAGTCGAGATGATTAAAAACTTCTCTAATTATGACAGCTAGTTGCTCTGGCGATCGAGGTTCGACTAAATAGCCAATATCAGCTAAAATTTCGGGAATATCTGCCACTTTAGTGGAAATAATCGGTTTAGCCATCGCCATACCATCGGTGAGTTTAATCGGAAATTGGGCGTTAGCCGTGGCTTCATCCCTCTGGGGAACGATAATAGCATGAGCAGCGGCCACAACTTCCGGCATTCGCTCGAGCGGTTGAGCAGGTAAATGAATTAACCAAGGTTGACCTTTTTCTAGCAAACTATCCAGATAGCCATCCCCGATTTGGCGACCACCCACCACCACCAATTTAAAATCAGGATCACCAATTTGATCTAAAGCGATTAAGACATCTTCTAAACCTTTGTGGGGTCTAGCCGTACCCGGGAACATTAAGACTTTATAGGCAGATAAACCGTATTTTTGACGACAAGCGACGGGATCGTAGAGATTGGGATCGAAAAGTTGCGTATCCTTGCCATTCGGTAAATAAATCCCCCCATAGCGCTTTTGCAAAAATTGATTATTAACCGTCACCGCATCAGCGCGGTTAATTAAATTTTCCATCCAACGCAGATAGAGAGGGTGATTCGGGTCCCTAAGCGCACCATTTTTTTTGAGGATATCCCTAGCTAATTGTCGGGGATGAGGACGATAGGACCATTGATCGCCACCAAACCAACTCATTTCCCAATCGTCAATATCGAGAATTAGGGGACGTGGGGAAAAAAAACGTTTCAGTAAACCGATGCCGAAACTGGTGGGACGGGGTTTAACCGCATAGATAATCTCTCCGGAGAGGCGATCGAGTAAAGTTTTGATCTGGCCAAAAAACTGGGGATAATTATTGCCTTTGACCGATACCACCGGTAAATTCCCCGGTGGGGTTGGATAGATTTCCCGGCCAAAAATCGGGCCATAGACCGTCACCTGACAGTTTAGCTGTTGCAAGACTTGAGCAATCAAATAGACTCTTGTGCCACCACCACCGGATAAATCTGGTGCTAAAACAGAGATTTTTTTGTTCACGATCGCCGATCAATCCAGATTATCTAGCACGATAGGAGAATGTTAATCAATGTTAAGGTTTTTGTCAATCTTAGGCGAACTTAACATTAATGCCCCCCAGAGATAGACTAGACAAAGAAAATTAACATATACATTGCCGAGACGACTAACTGAGTAAACATCACTGGTAAACCGTAGCGCAGAAAGGTATGAAAAGTAATTTTGCCCCCGTGTTGTTCAGCGATGCCGGCGGCGACAATATTAGAAGAAGCCCCCACTAAAGTACCATTACCCCCTAGGGTGGCCCCATACATCATCGCGTAGAAAAGCGGTAAAACTTCCGGGGGAAAAGAACCGGCATAATCGGGAGAAAGAACCTCTGTCCCGACTAAATTAACATTAACAAGGTACTGTTTCAGTAGTGGAACCATGGCCACCACTAGGGGAATATTCGGAACTACACTGGAAATAAAACCGACAAAAAACAGCAAGACTAGAGAACCTAAAAAGATATTTTTGCCTAAAATTATCGCCAGAAATCCCGATAAACTATTAACTACACCAGTTTTTTCTAAGCCGCCAATTAGGACAAAAATCGACATGAAAAATAATAGGGTACTCCAGTCCACATCCCGGAGAATATTATGAACCGTATCGATTTTCGATTGCTGGGCTAAAAGTAGGGCTAAAGTGGCACCCATCAAAGCAACGGCCGCAGGAGCAAGGGGTACAGGAAAAGATTCACCGACGACGAATAAAAATAAGACTAAAAAGACGATAATTCCCCCCAGAGCTAAGACGCGAGGATGATTAATTTTCGGATGGGGTAATTCTTCTAAATGCTCGAATTTTGTCCGCCAGATTTTCGGGAATAACCAAGGTAACATAACCAGAATGGTAATTACTGCCAAGGCACCACCTAAACTCAAGCGCTGTAGGTATTCCATGAAGGTGATATTAATAGAATCACCGACGATATAAGTAGCGGGATCACCAACAATCGTTAATAATCCGGAACTGTTGGCTACGAAAACCATCAGGATTAAGAGCGGCACAAAATCCACACCGATATCTTGAGCTAAGGGGGGAATCAGCGGGGCTAATAACATCACCGTGGTGGCGTTGGGTAACACCGCACAGATTGGGGTAGTAATGGCGACAATTCCTATTAGTAATAATTTGCCCTGTCCCTTGGCTAAAAGCACCATTTGTGCTGCTAAATAATCAAAAATTTTCGTTGGTTCAAAGGCTCTCACTAACACCATTACCCCAAAAAATAGGGCGAGAGTGGCATAACTGCGACTGATATAACCCACCGCCTCCTGGAGAGTCATGATATGGGTAAAAACTAAGATTAAAGCCCCCAGTAAAGCCGCTACGGTAATATGAAGCCACTCGAACATAATCACCACAATGACTGCAATAAAAGTCATTGCAGCAATCCACATTGGTAAAGATTCCAGCATTTTTGATCCTGTTTTTACTTTCGGTTTCTCGATACGACTAAAAGTTTGCCCGAACTATATAGCAAACTCACAAAAAATATGGTTATCGACGGAAAATCTTAAAATTGTTGTGATCGGTGAACCTGCATGAGAATCCCCATATACAATGTCTCCTGTAAGTTATGACTATCAAGTAGTATCAGCGACATAACTGAACCGATCAAGACATTGCTAGGAATGTAGTGATGTTTCAGTCTTCCCCCCCACGCCGACGAAGTTAGCTGACGGGCTAGGATAGAGAGATATCCTTTTCTAGGCTAAAAAATCTAGAAATACGCCCCCAAATGTGGTTCCTCCGCTCCGAATTTGTCTAGCTAATATCTAGCATAGAAACTTGGATTAGGCTGACTTACTCTGTTTAGTGATCCACCATAGCATACTAACCCAAAAAAAACGATATAGCTCTATACTAGACCTATCCTGTCGGTTATCCCCCGGGTTGCTAGGATAGAACAATGATAAGCTAATAGCTAACGACTGACCGCCATAGCGGCCACAACAGAAATTTCGATGAATAGAAGACCTCGTTATACTCCTCCCCGATCGCGTGATCGTGATTATGACCGCTCCTATGGCGATGACTCCCGCGCTTCGTCCCCCGGAGGCCTATTGGCAAAATTGAACTATGCCATGATCGCCCTGATTGGTGGTATTTTTGTACTAGGAGTGGGTCTCGGTCTGGTATTCAGTTCTACCGCTAATTTTAGCCCCGAAAACGTCGCTTCCCGAGAAGTAATTGATCGCAGCGCCCCCAATGCGGAATTATGCGTGCAATTTGGGGCCAGTGCCATTGTCACCGATTTGCGGGTTTATGTCACTCTTAACCCCTTTAATGTTTTTGTTACCCAACCAGTCATGCAACCCGGTTGCGTTTTGCGACGCAATAACTGGTCAATTTTAGAACAACAAAAATTAGTCGATGGACAGCAGGTACAAAGTTGTAAAAACCGGATGAATACCTTTGGTTATACCGGCCCCTTGGAAGGCAAACCGAAAATCGATTGTATCTTCCAAAATGAAGCCGGGGGCAATCTTTTTGTTAATCCCGCCGGTGCTGTTGGCCCCAGACCAGATACAGATAAATTCTAAACCGGAAAAGATCGTTCTCCTGACTTGAAAGAGGGTGTAGGGTGTGGGGTGTGGGGTGTAGGGAAAGAAACCTCTTTCATCTGTGGGGGTGAAAATTTTTTCATCGGGACTGACTCCTAATCAACCAGAACAATTTTTGATTTTTACGAGAGGTCTAATGACTTAGCCATTGGCCCGTAGTCACCACAAAAATTCCGCCAGCTTTTTTTAAAATAGGCTGAACTTTATCGATCAGACGACCAAGTTGTTCGTCACTATTACAAACCGTCATAATGTAGTTACCACTGTAATCACAATCCAAGTCATCACAGGATAAACCTCGATCACCTTTTCCCGAAGTACTGCCAAAGACGGTATAACCGGAAACTCCGACAACATCAAGAACGCTTAAGGTTTCTTCCAGAAAAGCATGACTAACAATTATGTCCACTTTTTTGACAGTTTGTAGGGAAGGATGGGGGGATTCAAACATGGTAGTTAAGTAAAAAAGGTACAAGTGCAAGAGAACAATTTTGACGGGAATTATTTAAAAACCGCCGGGCCTTTTAGACTCCACAGCCAATGATTTTAATCATCTCTAGGTACAGAGGAATACCGATGATGATATTGAAAGGAAAAGTTAAAGCCAAGGCCATAGAAACGTATAAACTAGGATTCGCTTCGGGAACAGTCATTCTCATGGCCGCAGGAACAGCAATATAAGAGGCACTGGCACACAAAACAGCGAATAATAAAGCATTGCCCTGTTCAAATCCGAGAACCTTAGCGATGAGAATCCCCACCATAGCATTGATGACGGGAATGAATACCGCAAAACCGATGAGAAAAGAACCAGTTTTGCCTAATTCCCGGATTCTTTTCGCCGCCACTAATCCCATATCCAGGAGAAAGAAAGTTAAAGCACCATAAAAAATCCCTTGAGTAAAAGGTTCTAATTTTTCCCAGCCTTTTTCCCCCGTGAGCATACCAACAACAACACTACCGACTAAGAGAAATACCGAACCATTTAAAAAGGCTTCATGTAGAACCTTTGACCAAGAAAACGCTTCTTCTTCGCCATTTTTCTCTTTAAAGACTCGCACCAGGATTAAACCCACTACAATCGCCGGCGATTCCATTAAAGCTAAGGCCGCTACCATGTGACCGCCATAGGAAATATGAAGTTTTTCTAAAAAAGAACTGGCGGTGATGAAAGTAACGGCACTAATGGAACCATAGGCTGCGGCGATCGCTGCTGCATTGGCACTATCGAGTTTAATTTTCAGGATAAAGAAAGTGTAAATGGGAACGATGCAAGCCATAACCACAGAGGCAATCAAAGTTAAAGCGATTTGGTTATTGATGCCACTTTCCGCTAGTTCATAACCTCCCTTGAAACCAATCGCCATCAAAAGATAGAGAGAAAAGAGTTTAGGCAGTGGTTGGGGAATCTCTAGGTCGGATTTAAAAAATACTGCCAGCATTCCCAAGAAAAAGAACAAAACCGGCGGATTGAGAATATTGAACAGGATTAAGCTGCCATCCATAGGTTTGCGTACATTGAGTTATTTCAATCTATACTATTCGATTTTGAGAATACTGGGAAAATGTTAAGAACCGGATTAAAACGCTTAACGATGGCCGCCCAAAAAAATTAAGATGGGTGATGTTTCAGTGATCGGTGATCAGTTATCTTGAAACCGTCAGCTTTTCTCCCCTCTCCCCCTCTACAATAATTACTCGCAGCCAGGAATCACTTGGGTTAGTATCATACTTTGTGCTTTTTGTCAAAAAAACTTTTTTTTTGCAATAAAACTACACAAAAAAAAGATCATCGTTGTGGGTGAAATTGACTGATTTAACCGTTTTAATTAGGATCACCTTCTAGGTGTGGCAAGGGTTTCAACCATTGCTGCCCAAAAAAGCACAGAATAACCCATTATGAAATTCAGTAAAATCGCTGTAACTATGATAACATCGTTGTTAAATAAAAATCTTTCTCAATTAATTCTTAAGAATTTATAAATATTGCGGAATGTTAATTTAAATATTCTCAAGTTTTTGCAGTCAATAAATAACTTTTGCTTATATTTGTCAGAAAATAGAACTCCTGCAAAAATCCCACATCTACCATTGGATTCAGGAGACAGGATTCAGGAGACAGGAGATTATTTTTATTTATTCTCCCTTCTCCCCACACCCCACACCCCACACCCCACACCCCACACCCCACACCCCACACCCCACACCCCACACCCCACACCCCACTCCCCACTCCCCACACCCCACTCCCCACACCCCACACCCCACACCCCACACCCCACACCCCACTCCCCACACCCCACTCCCCAC
>NZ_JAPZRB010000360.1:0-1258 GCF_027531105.1 Microcystis sp. LE18-22.4A | reverse complement strand
CGGGGATCGGGGGAAAATTCAGGTACTTTTTCCCTGAAAATTAGGTAGTTGACCACCTCAAAACTGGTAAAACCCCACACCCCACACCCCACACCCCACACCCTGCCACCACCGAAAAGCTTTTTCAGCAAACCCTATTTATTTTATGCTTAGATCAGTTAAACAGGATGCCCTTGGCGGTGGTTGCCCCATGACTACCCGCCTTACGTTGGTCGATACTTTCGGGCTGTTAATAGCGGTAAAAGTCGTTGCCGCTATTGTACAGGAGCGAGAAGGAGCGAAACAAATTTCCCTTGAATATGAAGCAACAACCGGGCAAATATCCGCGATTAATCCGCATTTTTGTCGATGGAGGATTTTCGGGGGAGAATCTGATGCGTTTCGTCATGGACAGCTTCGGCTTCATTTTAGAGACGGTGCTACGCTCGGCAGGGGTAAAGGGATTTGAAGTCCTACCCAAGCGTTGGGTGGTGGAGCGCACTTTCGGTTGGTTTAATTAGGGCTGGCTGAATAATGGTAAAACCCTTTTAAAATAAGGCTTTTGACCTGTTAAAATCCGATGTTCATGCTGCGAATATAGGATTAAGACCTTCAAAAACCTTGCATTATCCTTCTTTTAGTACATAAACTGGTACAAAAAAAGGGCAAGAAAGCCTGAAACGACCGGCTACTGACGACCGACGACCGACTCCTAACCCCACCAACAAACTTTTTCAGCAAACCCTAATTATTGGCGACGATTAAGCAAAGACTACGAGGTTTTACCCGAAACTTCCGAGGCGTTTGTTTATCTCGGCATGATTCGACTCATGTTGAGGCGGCTTGCCTAGACGACTACGCTACCCGTGACCCTTTTCAAACATCCTCTAATAGTCTTTTAGTAGACCTCTTGCATAATTTTTTTATGGTATAATGGAGGGTTTTGCTTTTTTCTCGATTTTTAGATTGAAGTGGAAAAAAGAATAAAATGTGATCTTAGGTCAGGAAATCATCTATAATTTTGCTATGTTTATTAGCAAAATTATGGATTATCAAAACTTATCAGATGAACAATTCAAACGCCGTTTCGGTGTGTATAAACAAACCTATAGAAAGATGGTAGAATCAGTAAAAAGTCTTGAAGCCGACTCTAATTCACCATCTAAAAGGGGACCGAAACCTAAACTATCTATAGAAGAACAAGTTTTAGTAACGTTAGAATATTGGCGAGAATATAGAACATATTTTCACATTGGTACAAGCTGGGAACTATCAGAAT
>NZ_JAPZRB010000329.1:0-4431 GCF_027531105.1 Microcystis sp. LE18-22.4A | reverse complement strand
TAGGCGCACGGATTTTCCATTATGAATATAGTATCCTGTCAAGAGGCTTTTGTCAAGAGAAATTTTGACAACATCCAGACAAACGTTATTGTAGGGGTAATTCATGAATTACCCCTACACCTATTACCTAGTCCAGTAACCCACCACCACCATTGACAGTGATTGAATTAATCACTGATGACTACAATGATGGATAATTATAGGAGGATGCTGTCTGGAGTGTGATTAGGTGAGATTGTTAAATCCCTACAATAATTTTTATTATTTCATCATCAAAAAAAGGATTAATTATGATCAAAAAAATTAAAATCGCCGATGCTCAAACCGATTTACCCAGTCTCGTTAAATCGGTTACGGAAGATAACAAAATTTATGCCATTGAGAATCAGGAGGATTCTGTAATTTTGATTTCTCAAAAAAACTATGAAAGTTTACAAGAAACCATCGAATTACTATCTATTCCCGATTTAAGAGAAAGCTTACAACTATCTCTACAGCAAATTAATGAAAATGAAACCTATTCTCTTGAGGAAGTCTTGGGAGACATTGATTAATGGTTTATGAAGTCAGCATACAACACAATCATAGTATTCATTCAATCATTACAATCAAAGTTTAGACTGATGATGAACAGAAGTTAATCTATATTCATCGTGCTAAAACCCATTATGGCGAATAAACTAGACCTTGAAAATTCATGAAAAGAGGGTTTGTAGGCGCACGGATTTTCCATTATGAATATAATATCATGTCATGTCAAGTCGCCTTTGTCAAGAGAAAATTTGACAACATCCAGATTTAGTAAAACGTAGCCGATTGTAGGGGTAATTCATGAATTACCCCTACACCTATTACCTAGTCCAGTAGGGTGCGTTAGACGGCAAAAATTTCTGCTTTGACTTGAAGCTAACAATCTGTCGTAACGCAGCACCTATCATTGACTTGAGGCAAAGTATTCGGGGGATAACCTATCGCTGAAACCGTAGATTTCCTATCTGAATGCTGCGCCCCTACTTTTTCAGCATACCCTAATTAATCGGGCAATTTATACTGTTCCACAATCTTTTTAGCATATTCAGGAACATGAGCCGCTAATTTTTCAGGATAATTACGTTTAACATAAAGGTAATTACGGGTAAAGTGAGAATCGATGGAAAAGCGAGCATATTCTAAACCTTTAGGCCCAATTTTTTCAATTACTACTCCCATCATTTTTGCCGCCCACATAGGTAAAGTTACACCTTTATCGTAGGCGGGAATGCTATTTTGTACCGCCTGTTTTCTATCACCACTAGACATAACATCTTGGGTATCTAATTGGTCTTTAACTAACTCTAACATTTCCTTGCCCGTATCATTACGAACGACAATCCATTGCCAGCCAAAAGGTGCGCCCATATAGCCCACAACTAAATCGGCAAGGGAGTTAACATAATCAAAACAAGTCATACAGGAAGGGGCAAAAACATCCTTTAATTTATTAGTCTTTAAGCCAAAAAAGGGAACCATTTCCATCGAGCCGTCTTCGTGTTTAAAGTGTACCCGAAAATCCTGCATAAATTCGTAATGAACCACGGTTTCTGGGGAACGACTGGTAGTTTCTAGAAACTTTTGCAGTCCTGAGCGGGTGACATTATCGACGCAGGGAGTTCCTAAGACATATAACTTTTCTAAGCCTAATTTTTTTTCTACTGCTCTTAGGGCTTGAATTTGACAACCAACTCCGATAACTAATAACCGTTTCATGCCCGATTTTTCAATTTCTTCTAGGACTGATAAATTGGGAGAAAGAGTCGGTTTATTAACTTTAGCGGCGAGAATTTCTTCGGTGGTACGGGCGAGAATCGGTTGCGGTTGAAAGCGATCCTCGGCGGTATTCTGCACACAAACCACCCCTTCTACTAAACCACGATCGAGCATTTCACAGGCAATTGTGCTGACAATTCCCGTCCATTGCGCCCCTGGAATAGCTTGTTTTTTCTTGGAAGCCATCATCTCTTGATGAACACCAAAATAGAGATCATTTTCCTGATTTAGATCGCGACTTTTGCCGTGTGCTGCTGCTTCTAAATCGGCGATTTGTTGATTGAGAAAAGCACAAGCTTCTTTAACGTAGTGAATGTAATAAGTGTCACAAAGTCCGCACTCGCTACACAATTCTTTGGCAGGACGACGACTATTGGGCTTGAGGGCTTTGGCTTTTAGGTGTGGCGCGAGCGAGTTCATAATCTTAAAAGGCAACTAGGTCAAGGGTTTTTTTCTATCGATCGTTTACCTTACCGCATTCCATCACTTTGTTACCAATCTTTTTAAAGAAATGTAACGATTACCCGGAATAGGATCAGAGCAAAGCTTCTAAGGTGGCGACGACGGAAGCCGCTAAAGTTTCTAAATCATAACCGCCTTCTAAGCCGAAAAGCAGCGGTTTATTGAGAGTTAAGAGGTATTTCGTTAAAATTCCATAATCTTGTGGGTGTAGACAAATTCCCGCCAGAGGATCCGCTTGATTGGCATCATATCCAGCACTAACAATCACTAAATCCGGTTGAAAATTTTTCAGAAAAGGTATGACTTGCCCCTCAAAATGTTCTTGATAATCTTTAATGGTACTCCCCGCCAGTAAGGGAATATTCAAAACATTATTAAACTCACCTTTTTCTCTCGCTTCTCCCGTGCCGGGATAAAAGGGGAATTGATGGAGGGAACAATAGGCAATCTGGGGATGATTTTCGACTATATCCTGGGTGCCATTGCCGTGATGTACGTCCCAATCGAGAATCGCTACTTTTTGCACTCTTTTGTTTTCTAAAGCATAATAAGCGGCAATAGCAGCATTAGAAAACAGACAGAAACCCATGCCATAATTAGAAGTGGCATGATGTCCGGGAGGACGGGCTAAAATAAAGGCAGGATCGCCGGTGGATAAGACTCGATCGACTCCATCTAACCAGCCACTAACCGCTAGTAACGCCACATCGTAACTACGGGCAGAAACGGGAGTATCTGCATCCAATCTTCCCCCACCCTGTTGACAAATTCGCCGCAATATATCAACATAATCTTGATTATGAACTTGTTTAATCAAAGGGATTACTTCGTCACGAATTTCGATCGGTGTCGGTAAATGCCATGTTAATTTTGACTGCCATTCTGTTTGTTTTAAAGCTCCGACAATTGCCGTTAAACGCGCCGCTTTTTCGGGATGGTAAATACCTGTATCGTGATCGAGAAATTCATCGGAATAGATAATCGAGATCATCATCAAATTACTGCTTAACTCGTTGATTTTTGAGCAACCCAATGGTTTTAATCTACCAGAAAAGCAGCGGCTTGAGCGGCTATAGTGAAAAAACTTTACCGATTGGGTCACTTTTGCCAGATGATGCAATTATCTTTCCCCAAGGTGACAGGAGGCAAAAATGCTGACAAATTTTCGCAAATTTCAACTAGAAGTTAATGGCATTACTATCAATGGTATCAAAGGTGGGCGCGGTTTTCCGCTGCTTTTGCTCCATGGTTATCCCCAAACCCATCAAATGTGGCATAAAATCGTCCCCCGATTAGCGGCTAATTTTACGGTGATCGCCACGGATCTGCGCGGCTACGGGGATAGCGATAAACCCTTACCCCTAGAGGATTCTAGCAATTACTGCAAGCGAGTCATGGCCCTCGATCAGGTGTTGCTGATGGAAAAATTTGGTTATCAGGAGTTTTATCTAATCGGCCACGATCGAGGGGCGCGAGTTTCTCACCGTCTCGCCCTTGATTTTCCAGAAAAGGTCAAAAAACTCGTTTTACTCGATATAGCACCAACGATGGCGATGTACGAGGCGACTGATAAAACTTTTGCCACTGCCTACTATCATTGGTTTTTCTTGATTCAGCCTTCCCCTTTTCCCGAAACCCTGATCGCCGCTAATCCCGATTATTATCTGCAACATTGCTTGCAAAGTTGGGGTCGAGATTTTAGCGCTTTTACAGAGGAAGCTTTGGGGGAATATCGGCGTTGTTTTCGAGATTTAAGGACGATAACCGCCACCTGTGCCGATTATCGGGCCGCCGCTACCATCGATTTAGAGCATGATCGTCAGGATTTAGACCGGAAAATTTCCTCTCCCCTCTTGGTTCTTTGGGGAAAAAAAGGTTTCATTGCACGTCAATACGATGTGATCGCTCTTTGGCAGCAGCGAGCTAATCAAGTCACCGGACAGGCGATCGCCAGCGGTCATTTTTTACCAGAAGAAGCACCAAAAGAGACGGGACAGGCGATCGAGGATTTTCTTCGCTAAGTAGGGTTAGCTGAATAAATCTAAAAACCTTGTTGGGTAAGACTTTTAGACTTTTTGTCAATCAAAAAGTACCAGATATGGGAGTGGTCGGGGGGAAAATCCCTGGACTTTTTCCCTGAAAATTAGGTAATTTACCCGATGA
>NZ_JAPZRB010000522.1:0-9746 GCF_027531105.1 Microcystis sp. LE18-22.4A | reverse complement strand
TTCTCGGCTGGTGAGAGAGAGTCTATCTTTCTCTAAAAAAATGGAGAATCACGTTGGGGAGCCCTTTGGTATTTTATCCATGACTACAATGCACAGCAAAGCAAAGGATTAAGCCGCCATCACTACTACCGAATCACCACCAAAATTTGTCAAGTATCATAAGTAAAATAATCTCGTTTTTGGCTATTATATCAAATCTTAACTCGATTGTCTATCTTTTGGTATTAACCTGTTTGTGCCTTAAGTCCTTCCCTATATGGATTTCAGCTACTTTTGAGCGTAGGCGCTCTCATCGAATTTTATTTTAAGTTAATTATTTGCATAACAATTCCCGAAGAGCCACCAATTTTTTCCCATTATCTCACCTTATTAGCTCCTAATCCCACCAAATGCCGTGAGGACAATCCTTCGCTTTAGCTTGTCCGCGACTTTATAATCGTCTCGTCGCTAACGGTCTTGACTTCACCGATGGCAAATTAATCCCATCAAGATTAGCTTAGAAGACTAAGAAGAAGCGAATTTTTGGGGTGAGAATTTACTTTTGTCAAAAATTATTACATATTCGCAACAAAATAAACTTTTTTGAGCAAATTAATGTACCCTAATTAGACAAGGCGATCAATTATTTTGGCCGCCGAGATTTTTAATCATTATAAGATTGTTTCCCTAATCGCCAAATTAACAATTACATACCGAAAAACAATGACAGCAGAATTTAAGTTTATTCCCCTGCAATTTCACTGGGTTGCTATCAATCCTAAACCGATTGGGGTTGTCTATTTTATCGGTGGTGCTTTCTTCGGCACTTTTCCCAATCTGTTCTATCGTTATCTGCTCAAACAAGTCTTTGAACGGGGCTATACCCTTATTGCTATTCCCTATCGTTTTACTTTTCGTCATTGGAATGTTTCCCTAGAAATGGTCAAAGATTTGATTGGATTGAGAAAGGCTATTTATGAAGAAGCTAAGTTTTTGGGCTATGAAGATAACCTTGAGTTGTATTTAGAAGATCCCACTGCTGGTAATCCTAATTATTTTTGGATGGGCCATAGTTTAGGGTGTAAATATATCTCCCTTTTAGAGGTTTTAAGTGATGTGGAAAACACAGAACTAGAACAGGTTTTGAGTGGTTGTGTCGGCAAAAATCAAGCCGAAGATATCCAAAAATCGCTGAATAATACCGATATTCATGCCGTATCTCTGAAAAATCAACCCTCGCTTTTACTGGCTCCTGTAATTGCTGGCATAGATAGCGCAATTCCCATAGCTGCCCTAGCTAAATTAGTGCAAAGTTTGGGTTTAGACGTACAGCCAAACGTGCAGGAAACCCGTTGTTTAATTAGCAATAGTAACCTATTTCGACTCTTGGAAATTATCGCCTTTGCTAAGGATATACAGGCTAAAGATACAGTAGCTTGGTTCATTAAAGAACTAAGTCAACAACTCTTAAAACCAGTAGTTCCCTTAGCCAATCGCACCCATCTAGCACCCCTTGGCTGGCGCAATGGCGACCAAGAATTAGCCGATAATGTGATTAAATCAATTCAGGAATTACGCGCTAAACTCATCTCCTGTTATCCCCAAAGTCAGGAAAAAGAGGAAGTCTTAATGAAGATGATTTATGAAAGTTAATCAATTGAGGATAGGGAGAGGTTGCTAACGGTCAATATTGCCACCTGAATCGCTTTTTCAATGGCCTGTTGTTTGCTTTCTAAACTAATCCCTTCCTCTTTGCTTCTTTGGGCAATCACAGCACAAATACAAGCGGCAGTAAATCCATAAACCCCCGCCATTTTAAATAAAGTTCCCGCTTCCATTTCATAATTGAGAATATTTAAACGTCGATATTCTTCCGTAATTCCCTCTAAGTGACGCTGAAGATAAGGGTTAGCAGAAGACAGGATTCTTTCCTGTCCTTCATAAAAACTATCCACAGAAGCGGTAATACCTACATGATAATTTACTCCCAAAAATTGAGCCGATTTGACTAGAGCAACTGTCAAAAAAGGATCCGCCACTGCGGGATATTCCGGAGGAGCAATATCATTAGCTGCACCTTGCCTACATAAAGCCGCTTGCGAGATAATAATATCACCGATTTTTATTCTATTTTGAATTGCGCCACAAGTACCAATACGAATAATAGTTTTAATTCCCACCTGTATTAATTCATTAACCACAATACTCAAAGATGGCGCACCCATGCCACTGGTAGCCAGAAGAATTGGGGTAGAATTATCTAGATAGCCAAGATAACTATTTAATCCGCGATAATCCGATAGTAAACGTGCATTTTGTAAATAAGTTTCAGCAATATAGCGCGAGCGTTCTGGTTCCCCCGATAATAGGGTGATAGTCGGTTTTGCCGTGCCTAAATCCTCACTGCTAAAGTTGAGATGATAGGGTTTTTGGTGAGATAAGTTATTGGACATTGACGTGAACTAAATACAGAAAAAAGGTAAGGAATTGATTTTCCTTACCTGATGATTGTAGCCTTTTGAAAACAAATTTACACTTTTGCTGACTCTTTAACTAACTTGTCCCAACCCAATTCCTTGAGGTTATTGTTGCGACGCAGGGGACGAGTAGCTAATTCTAAAATATCTCGCGCATTGGTAAAACCATGAATTTGAGCAAAAGTAAATTCTACCGACCATTTAGTGTTAATTCCCCGCGCTTCTAAGGGATTTGCATGGGCCATTCCTGTAATCACTAAATCGGGTTTTAAGTCGTAAATGCGCTGAATCTGATTGTAGTTATCAGGTTTTTCAATAATTTTCGGGATGGGAACACCCATATCATTACAGGTTTTTTCTAGTAATGCTAATTCGGCCGCTTGGTAGCGTTTATCCATGTAAGGAATACCGATTTCATCACAAGTCATCCCGCAACGAATTAGGAAACGTGCCAGAGAAATTTCTAGTAAATTATCCCCCATAAAGAAGACCGATTTACCGCGCACAAGTTGCAGATAATCCTCTAAACTTTCCCAAATTTTTGCCTCTCTTTCTTCTAATCCTTGCGGTTGTACTCCCAAAACAGAACAGATTTTTTCTATCCAAGCGCGGGTTCCATCCGGACCGATGGGAAAGGGTGCGCCAATTAATTTACACTTACGACGACGCATTAAAGTGGTGGCAGTTCGTGATAGAAAAGGATTGACACCAGCGACATAATAACCTTCTTCAATTACCGGTAATTCAGTAAAGCGTTTGGCTGGCAACCAACCATCAATTTTAACTCCTTGTTTTTTCAATTCTAGGGTTAAATTAGTCACAATCGGGTCGGGAACGGAACCAAATAAAACTAAAGGAGGATGGTCTTTATATTCCGATTCTTCCTGTTTAATTTCTTCTTTTTTACGTCCAAAAGTTAGGAGTTTCTGGATGGCATTCCGTTCTTCTTTTTCATCTTCGTGCTTAACTTTTTCGGGACATTTATGCACCATAGAAGCGAGGACGGTATCTTCCCCTTGGGTAAAGGCATAATCTAAACCATTAGCGCGCGCTGTCACGATAGGAATACCGATTTCTGACTCTAGTTTCGGTGCTAATCCTTCTAAGTCCATTTTGATAATTTCGGTGGTACAAGTACCGATAAAAACGATAACGCTAGGGTTTCTATCTCGTTTAATTTGTAAGCAGAGGCGTTTTAGTTCTTCGTAGTCTTTTAGTTGAGCGGAAATATCCCCTTCTTCTAATTCAGCCATGGCATAACGCGGTTCGGCAAAAATCATCACCCCCATAGCATTTTGCAGGAAGTAACCACAGGTTTTTGTGCCGATAACAAGGAAGAAACTATCTTCGATTTTTTGGTATAACCAAGCAACACAGCTAATCGGACAAAAGGTGTGATAGTTGCCAGTTTCACAATCAAATTGTAAAGCGCTCGGTTCTTGGGTGGCGGTCATGTTTTTGGGTTCTCCTTTAACTTGGTTTATTTAGGTTTTCTCGTTGTAACTCTTGGCGGATTTTTTGCAGTACAGGATCCTCATTAGGATATAAAGAATTACTTAATTCTCTTTCTTTCTTTTCTAGTTGTTTCTTCTCAGGATCAAAATTTAATCCTAAAACTTCTAGCAGTTTGTCGCCATCGGAACTAAGTTGACAAAAGGGATACATCCACACTGATAATTGAGATTCTAAAACGGTAATCGCACCTATAATGATGTCGGAATTCGGACGTTTACCACCGTCGGGAGTTTTTCGCCACGAACCTCTGGAATTCATTAAACACTTAATCCAAGCTTGATTATTTTGGTAGTAATCTAACCATCGCCGCGGTAAGCTGGCTTTTAATTCCTCAAAGTTGCTCATTTTGTCCCCTTGGCTAAATAATGATGTTTTCCCTATTAGAATTCCCAATGAGAGGAAAAAATGATCATTATCGAGTCCTCGATAAAATTCGTGGGTAGGGTGGGTTAGGCGACGATAAGTTAGGCTATTAACTAATAAGTTAATTATTCGCCGTAACCCACCCAGAAAAAGAGTTTATTGGTGGTTATTGGTGGTTATTGGTGGGTTACGCTGTCCCTAACCCACCCGACAAAATAATCTAAACCATCATCAGGTCTAATTCTTCCTCGGCGTTAACTTTCGGTTTATCGGCATTAAGATAGAAATCCGATAATAAAGTGAATAATTCCCGGTCGGCAGATTCTTTGGGAATAACTCCTTCTGGTTTGGCTAAAATCTGATCGGCAATGTTGAGATAATAGTCACAAACATAACTTAACATCGGGTCCTTGTCGGCCATTTCAAAGAGAGTTTGACCTTTAACTCTGGAGACGCGAATATCTTCAATTAAGGGTAAAACTTCTAACACTGGCATGGGAACATGATCTACATATTTATTAATTAAATCGCGTTTTGAGGTGCGATTACCAATTAATCCGGCTAGTCGCAGGGGATGAGTGCGCGCTTTTTCGCGGACGGAAGCAGCGATGCGATTGGCGGCAAAAAGAGCATCAAAGCCGTTATCTGTGACAATTATGCAGTAATCGGCGTAATTTAAGGGTGCGGCAAATCCTCCACAAACCACATCCCCCAAAACATCGAACAAAATCACGTCAAATTCATCAAAAGCGTTCAATTCTTTTAATAATTTCACCGTTTCCCCGACGACGTAACCGCCACAACCGGCACCGGCCGGAGGCCCCCCCGCTTCCACGCATTTGACACCACCGTAACCGTCATAGATAACGTCTTCGGGCCAGATGTCTTCGTAGTGAAAATCTTTTTCTTGCAGGGTATCGATGATTGTGGGAATCAGAAAGCCTGTCAGGGTGAAGGTGCTATCATGCTTGGGGTCACAGCCTATTTGTAGGACTTTTTTGCCTCTTTTGGCTAAAGCGGCCGAAATATTACAGCTTGTTGTCGATTTACCGATGCCACCTTTTCCGTAGACTGCGAGTGTTAAAGGCATGGAAGTTCTCCTAAATGTGCGCTTGAATGGTGAGTTTGTTTATCAGTGCTTTGATCCCAATTATTGACCATCTCCCCACCCCTTGGAAAGAGGCTCAATTTTTATCTGCTATAGCTAGAGTGAGATTGAACGCTTAAAAATTATATAAATAATCTTTTAGAGCTTATAAAGTTTTTTAAAGTCATAAAAACTTATAAAAACAGCTTTGTTTATACATTTACTTTAAATACAAACAATAAACAAAAAACCGCCAAAGCTTTACAAAAACTCGATAAACAGGGTTTTACCGTGCCAAACCCAGACAAAAAAGGTCAAGATAGAGGCAGTCTAGAGACTGATGTCAGATTTTCGTGAATAATCATTACAATTTTCCCCGTCAGCAGATTAAATAAATCGATCCTGAGAAGGATGCTGAAAAAAGCTGTAGTACAATTAGAACAAAGTACCTGTAGGGTTTCCTATGCGAGTTAAGCAAAAAACGCTGACTACACTCTTATTAGAGAATAAGGCTCCTAAATATCGTCCTTTTCTGGGGTTTTTTCTGGCTGGGTTTCCTTTGCTGTTTTTAGCATATTTGGTTTCTTTCCAGCGCGCTTATCTCAACTGCATGAGGTTAGGCACAAAAAGAATAGATTGTCAATATGTCCAAGAGTATAATTTTCCTGTTTCTAGTCGGGAAAATTTTTCTTTAACTCACATTAAAGCTACGGCTGTCTATCAAGAAGTTTTTATCAGTGTTGAGCAGAAAAAAACTGTTAATAACACGGTTTTATTGGTCGGGAGAAATAACTATCTCTACATCGAGAATTTTCGGGATGTGCAGTCAGCTAGTGATTTTAAAACTCGATTTGAGAGTTTTGTGAATAGATATCAAGCTCAGGAAATTATTGCCAAAAGTCCCCTAGATACCTTGTCAGCACTGCTAGAACACCACCATAATTATCCCTATTATCTCTGGGGTATGTTATGCTTATTGTCAGGTCTGTTATTACTTTATGATGTCAGCTATTGGGAGAGTTATGTCTTTAATCAGGGTACCGCTACCCTAACCCGTAGGCGACAACATTTAACTTTTAGAAGTGAAAGTGATTATCTTCTAGAGAGAATTGTTGAGGCAAAAGTAGAAGAGTACAAAGGCTTTTTGGGGTCTAATTACCGACGGATTATTTTAACCTTATCCAACGGGGAAAAAATTATCCTCAATTGCCGGTTACTGGAATCTATCAGTAACGGAAAAAGGGAAGAAAAAATCCTGGCAATGATTGCCGAAAAGTTAAACTTAAGTCAAGAGTAAGTGTTAATCTAAGTAAATGCGCTCTAGTTATTTAAAGTCTCTTTTTTTCGGTTTCCTATTAGTGACCGTGTTAGTTTATATATTGCGCGGCATGGGAATATTATCTTTTTTACCCGGAGGATTAATTTTGTTATTAATTCTCTCTTCCGTGGTGACGGGAATTATCTACGGAATCGATAAAACCCGCCGTTTTTAGGAAAATATTGGCTCTTACGAGAAGAGCCGAACGGTTCTAACGTCAATGTCAAGATTGCGGTAGTTACAGCGTTTCTCAGATAGATGAGGTTCGTTCTTGCGTCTAAAACACTTGATTAGCAAGGATTACTGTATGCTTCACCTTTACGAGAAAGGTTGTAGGGTTTGCTGAATAAATCTGATACCAAATCCCTTTTTAATAGTGTGATTAACTCTCAAGTTATGAATTGTTTCTCCCCACACCCCACACCCCACACCCCACACCCCACACCCTGTCCCCATGAAAAACTTTTTCAGCAGACCCTAGTTAGTTTCTGAGCAATCCCACTGAGAAAAATATCGGCTGCATCTCCTGTTTGTGCTATGAGATGCAGCCATTGCCAAAGGTTAACACCTAAGCTAATTAACCCTGGACTAAAGAAGATTTGAGCGCAAAAATTTTCTCGATTACCTCTTCTACCACCTTATCAGGAGTGGAAGCACCGGAAGTCACTCCGACGATAATTTTTCCCTCATTTAACCAGTTATCAGTGATGATTAAATCGCCACCTAAAGGTTTATGTTCGATGCGATTACCGGGGAGAATGCGCTCGGCACTATCGATATGATAGGAGGGAATGGCACGCTCGATCGCTATTTCCTGTAGGTGAGTGGTATTAGAGGAATTATAACCGCCAATTACCACCATTAAAGAAAGCGGTTCTTTCACCAGTTCAAACATGGCATCTTGACGCTCTTGAGTGGCATCACAGATGGTATTAAAACTCATGAAATGATCTTTAAAATCGATCGGTCCGTACTTTCTCAACATAGTATGCTCGAAGAGTTTGCCAATTTCCTCCGTTTCACTTTTCAGCATCGTGGTTTGATTGGCAATACCGATATAATCTAGATCGCGATCGGGATCGAAACCCTGGGAATGGGCATTTTTAAACTTCTCTAAGAACTCATTTTTATCGCCACCGTGGAGAATATAATTAGCGACATAATTAGCTTGATCCAAATTTAAAACGATTAGATAAGTGCCAGCAAAAGAGCTAGTGGCGATCGTTTCTTCGTGATTATATTTGCCGTGAATAATCGAAGTGTGGTCGCTTTTTTTGTGCTTTTCCACGGAATTCCACACCTTAGAAACCCAGGGACAAGTGGTGTCCACAATCATGCAACCCTTATCGTTAAGTATTTGCATTTCCGAGACACTGGCCCCAAAAGCAGGTAAAATCACCACATCCCCCGATTCCACCACAGTAAAGTCTTTTTGGCCATTTTCGACCGGAATAAAACCCACGGCCATGGAGCGCAGACGCTGATTAACCGAGGGATTGTGAATAATTTCGTTAGTAATCCAGATACGTTCCTGGGGAAAATGTTGACGAGTTTCGTAGGCCATGGCGACAGCGCGTTCTACCCCCCAACAAAAACCAAAAGCTTGAGCGAGATAGATCGTCACGTCCCCCCGTTGTAAACGATAATTATTTTCACGAATTTCTTGGATCAGGTCGCTTTGATACTCATTGGTCATCGCATCCATTACTTCCTCTTTATGACCGAATCCCTTGCGGTTATAGTTATCCGATTGCTGTAGGGTACGTTTAAAGGATTTTGTATCCATGATTCTCTGATAGGGGTATTGGTGGCGCTAAATTGGGCGAGACAGTAGCTTGCCATATATTAAAAATACCTTATCTAGTCAGCGCAGGAGGCTTTTAGAGACTAGAGAGAAATTCCTCGTCGATATCGTAACCAAACTGTTGAGCGAAAAATTTTAAGCGAGATAAAGCAGGAATTTGCTGACTTTTCAGCCAATCAGACAAAATAAAGAGTTTTTGCATCACAAAAATCTCTAAAGCTTCGGGATTATATTGAATTCCTTCCCCGCGATGGAATTGATGGGGGACCAACATAGCAGCATAACGGGCGATTTCTCCCTGTTTTGGGTCAAGAATAAAGATTAGCCAGGGATAAACCGCATCTAAACGCAGAAACCACAGCCTAACTTCCGCTATCTCCGATAATTCCCGCATATCACCCTCCGCGCGAGGATAATCTATCTCTAATTGTAGAGCTTGTTCTAGTTCGGCGATCGCTGATCGGGACCGATAATCTTGAATAATAGTCTCTAAAGATGATAGATCCAGATTTTGAATCTGATTGGGGTTAAGAGCGATTTTGACAGTCATAGGGGCAAATAAAAGGTTATATCGGGCGAAATTACGGTTTTTTATCCCCAGATCGGCAATGATCTATCTCAGAAAATACTCTCGATCGGGACAAAAAAACTAAGTATGACTATTCTCTCACTCCGGAGCGAGAGAGGGAAACTGGACTAAAATAGACCTCTTGTAAAAATCAAAAATTGTTGTTAGGGTTAGGAGTCAGTAGTCAGTAGTCAGTAGTCAGGAGAATTAAGAATGAATAATAATCAATTAAATGGTCTATTTACCAATTTTATGCAATTTAATCCTTATTTTTGCCGTTTTTGAACCATCAAAAATTAATTATGCAAGAGGTTTAATCCTCATGATTGGATTTCTCCTACAATTTAACCTCGGTTGAACACTGGGGGTTTTTTACTCGGCAAAATCGGGAACTCAGGTTATTGATAACTATTAGCTTGACGGGTAAACATAAGGTGATATTGTCCTCGTTTGCTCATCAGTTCCCCTTGACAAAGAGCTAATCGATGACTAATTAGGGTTTGCTGAAAAAGCTTTTCCTAGGGGCAGGGTGTGGGGTGTGGGGTGTGGGGTGTGGGGTTTTACCGATTTTCAGGTGGTCAACTACCTAATTTTCAGGGAAAAAGTACCTGAATTTTCCCCCGATCCCCGCAATG
>NZ_JAPZRB010000150.1:0-2409 GCF_027531105.1 Microcystis sp. LE18-22.4A | reverse complement strand
GGTAATGGCTTAATTGTTGGGTCATCAAATCTAATTGAAATATGCCAACGTCCTGAGGGATGTAATCTGACTGTTACTGTGCTTGGTTCACATCCGTCTGGTATTTGTCTTGACCATCGAATAGGTAAAGGTTCTGTGCATTTAGCTAAATAGATTTGTCTGTCTTTGAATTTAAAAGCAGATTTGGTAAATTCGGCACTTCCTCCTTGATGTTTTTTCTTAAAGTTGGGATACTTAGTACGACCAGCAAAGAAATTAGTAAAAGCTGTTTGTAGGTGTCTTAACCCTTGTTGTAAGGGTACACAGCTAACTTCGTTTAAAAAGTCTAATTCTTCTTGTTTTTTCCAATCGGTCAACATTGAAGAAGTTTGAGCGTAGCCTACTCTTTCTTGCTTTTCGTACCATGCTTGTGTTCTGACATGGAGAGCTTTGTTGTCAACTAATCTTACACAGCCCAATGTGCGCCGCAATAGCGACTCTTGTTTTGGTGTGGGGTAAAATCGGTAAGAATAGGCTTTTTCCATATCTCGCATTCTAGCATATATCGTGTAAATGCGCTAATATTTAACGGTAAAGCCGTCGTAGAACGACGGGGTTTCAGACCCAAATTTTCGATGATTCTCAATTAATTCTTAAGAAAAAGTAAATATTGCGAAATGTAAATTGAAATCTTCTCAAGTATTAATGGTTTATTGATAAAAAATGCTTATATAAGCTAGACTGCATTGAAACCGCATCTTGAAAATTTTAGTACAAAGGCTCTGCTCTCCCCTCTCCCCACTTCCCTTTAGCCAGTGCCTTCAGCCTAGAATTTAGGTGAGAAGATCGGTTGTTAGACAATCTCTCAATTTTTCAGATAAAATACGAACACTTGGTTCCGAAAAAATATGGCTATGCGCCCCATGAATATCATAAATTTCTAGTCCTTCGTCAGCAACGCCTTCCCATCCATTGGTTGGATCAAAAGCATTTATACCTGTATGTTTGGCTCTGAAAAGGGTGATTTTGCCCGGGTAAGATTGCGGTAGATAAAGTCGAGGGGGCGAAGCTTCTAGTGGCTTTGTCTCCAGTGTTTTTTCTGATGGCTGAACAGGAAAAGAAGTTCTTTGAATAATTTTTTGAACAGATAAACTTTTAAGTTTTTCGAGGAGATAAGAAACCCTCTCTTGAGGTTCAAATAATAAAAAGTTACCCCAATAAATTTGAGAATATCGGATCAATTCTGACATCAATTTTTGAAAACGAGAGCCTTTTTTCCAGTGGGGTGGCAGCTTAAGATGGGGATGTAGGGTATCAAATAAAATTAATTTGGCAACGGTCTGACCTTGTGCTTGCAGTTGTTTAGCCATTTCAAAGGCCACGTTTCCGCCATTAGAAACCCCCAATAATATATAAGGTCCTTGAGGGTAAAAAGCTTGCATTTCTTCAATGTAGTGAGCGGCCAAATTCTCGATGGGGGGTAACTTGTCTTCTTTTTCCTTCCCTTTTCTGGCAGCCAATCCATAATTTAAGCCATAAATAGGTTGTCTCAACCCTAAATAATTGGCTAAGGGACGGTAAAAACTTAAACCCTCCCCCAGAAGATGAATAGCAAACAGAGGAATTTTATCCCCTAATGGTTGAATAGGAACTAAAGAATACCAAGACGATGACCATTCCCCTCTGGATAAAATCTTAGCTAATTTTTCAACAGTTGGGGCTTGATATAAAACAACGATAGATAATTCTTTCGAGCAAATTTTTTCAATTTCAGCTACAAGTTTGACCGCTAAGATAGAATCTCCCCCTAAGTCAAAGAAGTTATCATAAATACCAACTTCCTTAAGTCCTAAAATCTTTTTCCAAATCTGGGTCAATTGCCCTTCTAATTGATTACGAGGCGCTCGATAGGTTTGTTCTAGTGTTTGTTGAATCAGAGCATCAACCCATTTAATCGTAGCCGTAAATTCCCCCGTTTCTAGACGCTGTTTTAGGGATAGTCGTTGAATTTTTCCGGTGGATGTTCTGGGAATAGTGGGACTTAGGCGTTTTCGGTCAGCAAAAAAGGCTCAAACCATTACGGGACAAAGGGTTAACCTCGATTTATGATTTTCCTTGATCTATCTGAGTTTCAGCGATTTTGGGCTTCTCGAAGTAAATCCCAAGCTGGGATTGGAGTTGAGGCTTTTCTCGATTTGTTTTTTGTCTAAGTCCCAATAGCGGATTTTTGCAGGGGAATAAGATATTTAGGGTTGATTCCTAGGGTTTGTGTCAGTTTTCCTCGGATATGGCTCTTCTGGTTTTCGTGTGTTAATTTTTGTTATGAATTAAAGCAAGCAAACAGCTTAAGTCGAAGATGTTCAAAATTGGTAAATCCATAACTTATTCTTTTAATAAGCTTTATTTTGGTATTCATTCCCTCAATTAATC
>NZ_JAPZRB010000489.1:0-8627 GCF_027531105.1 Microcystis sp. LE18-22.4A | reverse complement strand
TATTTGGGAAATCATCTCAACGGTACTGTTGGGCAAACAGAAACCGACCCAAACGCCTTGGGAGAGTCCGGCCTCTGGATTTTCAGTGGAGACATTGAGAATCTAAGCTGTCTCGTTGAACAAGGAATTTCCGATAGTGATCTGGAAAGAATCCCCCGTCACAGCGTAGCTTGACGGTGGGAGTATGTCAAAATCAAAAAACTAACCGCAGCAGCAAGACAAGAAAGCGCAATGATTCCTACCGTTATTGAAACCACAGGCCGGGGCGAACGCGCCTTCGATATCTACTCCCGACTACTCCGGGAAAGAATCGTCTTTTTGGGACAAGAAGTAACCAGCGACCTAGCTAACCTAATCGTCGCCCAATTACTCTTTCTAGAAGCAGAAGACCCCGAAAAAGATATTTACTTGTATATCAACTCCCCCGGTGGTTCCGTTTCGGCCGGATTAGGGATTTTTGACACCATGAATCAAATCCGTCCCGATGTCAGCACCATTTGTATTGGTTTAGCTGCCAGTATGGGGGCTTTTCTCCTCAGTGCCGGCAAACCGGGCAAAAGAATGAGCCTACCCAACTCGCGGATCATGATTCACCAACCCCTCGGCGGCGCCCAAGGTCAGGCCACCGATATCGAAATTCAGGCCAAAGAAATTCTCTATCTCAAACAATTACTCAATGAACACCTAGCTAGTCATACGGGTAAACCTCTCGACCTCATCGCCGAGGATACGGAAAGGGATTTCTTTATGTCCGCCGAAGAAGCCCTAGACTATGGTTTAATCGATCAGGTGATCGATCGCAGTCCTTCCGCTTCTAACCCTCCCAGTAAATAGTTATGATTGGGTAGGCTCTGTCTACCCAGATTTTTGTAAATATTTAGTAAGCGGAAATTAATCATCGATCGTCGTTATTAATATTAAATAACAGTGAAAAGTTCTAGCGGATTGGGTTAAGATCGAGACGTAACCCGAAGAAAATTGCAACAGGAATCGGTAGAAACCCCCCGGTGGGTTATTAACGGAAATTTTTTTACTGGCAATCCCTATGAACTATCATCCACCCTCACAGCCCCTGCCCGCCCCCTGTATTATTGATTCTGGCGTGGTCATCGCTAAAGAAGATATGCGTCGTCTCCTCGATGGTCTCGGACGAGTTCGCTACATCCATAGTCTCGAAGGAGTGATTCAGAGTGAAGGGGAGGGATGGATAGTGGAAGTTTTCGCCGATTATCAGCAAAGCACCCTAGTTGCTAACTACAGTCTTTATCTCAATACCTATAGCTTCGATTGTCTGCGTTTAACCCGCTCTCCCGACGGTGAAACCTATTTTGATCTGATCCAAGACAATCGGCAATTACGGCTAATTCCCCTGAGTAATCCACTCCAAGACCCCGATATGAAAGCCCGTCTCAATGCCGATACCCTCGAAGCCATGGTTACTCAGGTACTTTCTGCTAAGTGGGATGTGCAGTTTGAAGACGAAGACGACAACGATTGCCCCTTTTAGGCAGCGAGCAAAAATACTGATAACTGATAACTGATAACTGAAACAGTGGGATTTTCCTTTGAATTAATCGCCAGGTGTCCCCAAACTGGTGCGCGGGTTGGGGTTTGGCATAGTCCCCACGGACCGGTAGAAACACCCCGTTTTATGCCCGTGGGAACTTTGGCCACGGTGAAAGGTTTGACCCCCGCTCAAATCGCCAGCACGGGGGCGCAAATGATTCTCGCTAATACCTATCACCTGCATCTGCAGCCTGGAGAAAGTATTATCGAGAAAGCGGGAGGTTTACACGAGTTTATGGCGTGGAATCAGCCAATATTAACAGATTCTGGTGGATTTCAGGTATTTAGCCTCAGTCAACTGCGGCAAATTAAAGAATCGGGAGTCACCTTTCGATCGCCCCGGGACGGTAGAATCATCGAAATTACGCCAGAAAAATCGATTCAGATTCAAAATGCCCTCGGTGCTGATGTGATTATGGCCTTCGATGAATGTCCCCCCACGGGAGTCAGTCATGAGACCATGAAAGCATCCATAGAACGCACCTATCGCTGGTTAGAGCGCTGTCTGAGGGCTCATCAACGACCCCAACAACAGGCTTTATTCGCCATCGTGCAGGGGGGAATTTATGAGGATTTACGGGCAGCGGCGGCGGAATCTTTAGTAAAACTCGATTTACCCGGTTATGCTATCGGTGGCGTGAGTGTGGGGGAAGAAACGAGCCTAATTCATCGCATTGTCCAGATAACTGCCCCTTTACTCCCCGAAAATAAACCCCGTTACCTGATGGGAGTGGGAACCTATCGAGAAATGGCCAAGGCGATCGCTAGTGGCATAGATCTGTTTGATTGCGTCATTCCCACCCGTTTTGGTCGCCATGGCACGGCTTTAGTGCGGGGAGAGCGTTGGAACCTCAAAAATGCCCGTTTTAAGGAGGATTTCGCCCCTTTAGACGAGACTTGTCCCTGCTACACCTGTCAACACTTTAGCCGTGCCTATCTGAATCATTTAATTAAATCGGGGGAAATGTTGGGTTATATTCTCTTATCTCTGCACAATATCGCCGAATTAATCAGATTTACCCGTGAAATTCGTCAATCTATCCTGGGGGGGACTTTTGCCCAAGATTTTGCCCCTTGGCTTGAGGATGCCGTAGATGTTACCCCAACGTGATAAAATTTCAGGAAACGTTTGAAAATTTTCTTGTCAAGGTAGATAGAGAGATGGAAACTGCACTTTTGTTGGCCAAATTGCCGGAAGCATACCAAATTTTCGACCCCTTAGTCGATGTCTTGCCCCTGATTCCCCTATTTTTCCTCTTGCTGGCCTTTGTTTGGCAAGCATCCGTCGGGTTTAAATAGGGTTTGCGGCAAAAAGCTTTTCGGTGGTGGCAGGGTGTGGGGTGTGGGGTGTGGGGTGTGGGGTTTTACCGATTTTGAGGTAGTCAGTTACCTAATTTTCAGGGAAAAAGTCCCAGAATTTTCCCCCCGATCCCCGCAATGGCTGGCACTTTTTGAGGGAAAAAAAGTCTAAAAGTCTTATCCAACAAGGTTTTTAGATTTATTCAGCAAGCCTTAAATAAATCGACCCTCAATTATCAGTTATCAGTGAGCAGTTATCAGTTATCAGTTATCGGATTTGAGTTTTAAGTGAAATGACATCTTTTCACTGATTACTGTTTACTGATCACTGTTTACTGAAAAAGCTTCCCAGATTAAAACAAAGTCCCAGTTAAATCAGCGCCGGTTAAGTCCACATCTTCTAAAATTGCCCCGCGCAAATCGGCATAACTGAGATCCGCACCCCGGAAACTGGCCCCGGTGAGATCGGTAATAAATCCGTCTCTTTCGGGACTAGCACGAAAATTAACCCGGCAAAGTCGGCAATCAGCGAAATTAGCTCGATATAACAGGGAGCCGCTCAGATTGGCATAGTTGAGATCGGCTCCGCAAAAGTTAGTTTTGCCTAAGTCCGTGCGTTGGTCGGAAGTGGAGCGAAAATCCGTATCGATTAATACGGCCTGCTGGAGATTAGCACTGTTGAGATTAACACCGTTTAAGACGGCTTTGGTTAAATAAGTGGCTTCTAAATTGGCTTCGATGAGATTAGCCCCGCTTAAGTCCGCATCTCGTAAACAAGCTCGATAAAAGTCCACTTGACTTAAATCTGCTCCCCAGAGAATCGCCTCACTTAAATCCGCTTCTCTCAGCAGCGATCGCGAAAGGCCTATCTTTCCTAACCGCGCCTGTCGCAGATCGGCACGGCAAAAATTGACTCCTGGGAGGGCAATATTAGTTAAGTCGCTTTCCCGCAAATTAATCCCCCGAAAATCTCTTTCTCCCTCCCGATAGCGTTGACAAAGTTCTTCTAGGAGCATGGAAATTTTGCACATAGCATAATTGAGGCAAAATGTCAAGGGTTTGGTAATTTTTATTTAGGGAGATGGAAAGTTGGCAGACTCTCGAATTCTCGGGCCCGTTGACGCATTTGCTGACTAATGCGATCGCAAACCACCTTACAGAGATCATAGATCACGGGGTCGGTAATTTGATAGTAAACGCTGACTCCTTGGGGTTGCCGCGAGATAATTCCCGCTTGGGTTAAAGCTTTCAGGTGTTTGGAGAGATTGGCCTGACCTAGTCCGGTAGCTTCGGCGATTTCTTTACCATTCATCGCGCCTAATTGCAAGCAACTGAGAATCTGTAGGCGACTGACTTCCGACAGGACTTTGAAATAGTCCGCCACCGAAGCGAGGACGACGCTAGAGGTTTGGGGGGAGAAACTGTCCAACATAGGTAGGTAATAAAGTGACCAGTTAAAAAGGCTGACAATAGGTGATCGTTTAAAACTTTATAACTATTGACTACTATAGTTTAACTGGAGAGGTAACTAGAGTCTAGTCTGCAAGCTCGATCGAGATTGGGTCATTCAGGAATCTATTGCTGCAAGAGTGCCTCCTAGCTCCACCAAAAGACTTTTTCAGCAAACCCTAACTATAACCGAGCATGGTAGTGATTAACTTCCGGACTGTAGTGCTAGGATGGTTCTCCAAATTGCTTGGTAAAGCCCATTCTGAGTCAAGATAGGACATCTTCAGTAAATCTCTCACTTGTTTTGATTTAGCTTGTCCTGTACTTTGAGCAACCCCAAAAGCCTGATAAAGTTCTTTGGCCGAAATGTGGGGATTTTGAGTAGGATCGAAGAGAAAATTGACCATTCCTAGGGCGTGAGTAATGCCAGCAGCCCAGGAATTAGCCTTACCTTTTTCTAGGGGAGAGGGACGCTTACGAGCTAAAGTTGCAGTTAATTGGCGAATAAGTTGGGCATATTCTTCATTAAGATATTGAGCGGCAAATTTATCGGTAATATCGATAATTTCTTGATATTTGGCCTGCATTGCCTTGGGAACATTTTCCGATTTAGAAACAGCTGGAAGCGTTTTTTTCAATATTGCTGCCGCTTGCTGTTTGGCGCGTTGTTCAGCATTATATTTTTCTTGAAAAGCTGTTAAACCCTCCTGACTGGTGATATCAAAACCCTGCTGATGCGCTTGTAACAAGAGATTTTTCATAAAACCGCCACTGTTGGGATCGTTCATCAGTTGACCAAAGCGATCGCCTAATTGCTCTAAATATTTAATAATAGCTTTAGCCTGAGTTAATTTATATTCTCGTCCCAAAAATTGCCAAAAACTAATTAATTCAGGGATAGCATCTTCCGTTTCCGTCGGATCGAGGATAGTAATTTTGCGTGGTAAAATCTTCTCCATTAAGATTTGCACATCAGCCTTAGTCATGGTAGCAAGGGTATAACCTTCATAGAGATAGCCCAACTCGACAAAGGTAGCAATCCAACCACCACCTTCTTCTTTTTCTTGATAATAGGACTCTCCCTCTGGCGAATTGATATATTCTTCGATCGCTCCAGTAATATAATCTTCTAATAAGGGTTCGGCTTCATCGTAGTCTAAATTATCTAATTGTCGGATATTAAAAGTCATAACTCTAGTTTTCCTCCCAGGCTTTCCCTTAATTTTAGGAGATTAGCTGACCGACAGCCAAACTGACGCTAAAATAGTCTTTGCTGTCCGGGGTTGTTGCTTGCTCCTGACGGTGGTTGTAACCGGTAACTGAACATGACTTCGATTCGTCAACTGCATCAACAACTCGTTAATAAAGAAAAAACAGCCGTCGAAATCGCTACAGAATTTCTCGCTCGCATCGAAGCGCTCGAACCACAAGTAAAAAGCTTTCTCCATTTAACCCCGGATTTAGCCCTCGCACAAGCCCGAAAAGTGGACGAGAAAATCGCCAGGGGTGAATCGCTGCATCTGTTAGCAGGTATTCCCATCGCATTAAAAGATAATCTCTGCACCAAGGGTATCCCCACCACCTGCGCTTCCCGGATTTTAGAGAATTTTGTCCCCCCCTACGAGTCCACCGTTACCCAAAAATTACGGGATTTAGGAGCAGTTATCGTCGGTAAAACCAATTTAGACGAGTTTGCTATGGGTAGTTCCACAGAAAACTCCGGTTATCACGTTACTGCTAATCCTTGGGACTTATCCCGGGTGCCTGGAGGCTCTTCAGGGGGTTCGGCTGCGGCTGTGGCCGCTCAAGAATGTGTGGTGGCCCTAGGATCGGATACGGGGGGATCAATTCGTCAACCGGCTTCATTTTGTGGCGTTGTCGGGCTAAAACCGACCTATGGCTTGGTTTCTCGCTTTGGTTTGGTGGCTTACGCTTCTTCTCTCGATCAGATCGGTCCCTTTGGTCGTACCGTAGAAGATGCGGCGATTTTATTACAAGCGATCGCAGGTTACGATCCCCAAGATTCTACCAGTCTCAATCTGCCGATTCCCGACTATAGCCAATTCCTGAAAACCAGTTTAAAAGGGTTAAAAATTGGCGTAATTAAGGAAACTTTCGGGGAAGGTTTGGATCAGGTCGTTGCTGAGGCAGTTAATCAAGCTTTAGCGCAGTTAAAGGCCCTCGGTGCCACAATTAAAGAGATTTCCTGTCCCCGTTTCCGTTACGGATTGCCCACCTACTACATTATCGCCCCCTCGGAGGCATCGGCGAATTTAGCCCGTTACGATGGGGTTAAATACGGTATTCGGGAAGATGCCGACAGTTTAATTGATATGTACACCAAGACTCGCGCTAAGGGTTTTGGTGCGGAAGTCAAGCGCCGGATTATGTTGGGAACCTACACCCTCTCGGCGGGTTATTATGATGCTTATTACCTGAAAGCACAAAAGGTGAGGACTTTGATCAAAGAGGATTTCGATCGAGCTTTTCAATCGGTAGATGTGTTAGTTTCTCCCACTTCACCGACCACAGCTTTTAAAGCCGGGGAAAAAACGGCGGATCCTCTGAGTATGTATTTATCGGATTTAATGACTATTCCCGTCAATTTAGCCGGTTTACCCGGGTTAAGTCTTCCCTGCGGTTTTGATGGGCAAGGTTTGCCAATTGGTTTACAATTAGTGGGTAATGTGCTGCGCGAAGATCAATTATTTCACGTCGCCCACGCCTACGAACAAGCCACCGATTGGCACAAACGTCAACCATCTTTTACAAATTGATACAATTGCCGGTGGCTATCTTTTGCCGATAGCCAAATAGTAGGGTGGGTTAGGCGATGACAAATGAGACAGTTAAGCAACTAATAAGGTATTCGCCATAACCCACCAATCTGTTGATTTTGATCCTAATGCTGAATTGCCAGAATTTGGTATTGTATGTATCGGTGATTTCTCGGAAAGTTGATGTGTCTCTATGAATATATATCTAGATTTATTAAAGAGTGAGTTTCGAGAATTTTGCTGCGTAAAATATAGATATTATATTGATCAAATAGATAGTTGGTTTACGGAGGCGGGATTTGATAAATACGAGCCTCGTGCATCTACGCGCCTAGATCAAGTGGATGGATACTACTCAAAGATTGATTGGGAAAATCAAAACGATATTCAGAAATTTCTGAAAGTAATTGAATCAATACTTTTATACAAAAGTTATAATATTAAGGAAGAGCATAAGCAAACTTTAAGATAAATTTGTGAAAAAAGTGGTTTTCAAGTTGATAGTAATGGCTACACAATTCATTTAACCAAAAAACTAGGACATCAAAATATCAAAAATATTATTTTTGCCTCTAATTCTTTTAAACCAGAAATTATTTTTTCAGATTCACTTAGCAATGATATTGAAATTACGAAGTATAAAGAATCCTGTTTGATCTATGATAAGCCGATTCAAAGTCATGGATTATCATGGATAGAGTTAATTGATTGGTGGAAAGAGTATAAAAAAATGATTAGCTGGTCAAATTCAGAAGCGGCAGCTCCTCTTTACAAACGACTTAAAGAATCCTTGCAAAATAATGGAGTAGAATCTAGATTTTTTGACACTTACTATAACAACGAGCAATTATGTCGTCGTTGGGGTGAAAATTCGCCCGCTCTACTGCCACAAGTTTATTTACATTATGATCCCTATACTATCAAAGAACTCAAAAGATATAACAATGGGAGAAGATTGATAAGACAACGTATGGATTTTTTATTATTATTGCCAAAATCAAAAAGAATTGTTATCGAGATTGATGGTAAACAACATTATGCTGAGGGAGAATATGCGAAGCCTCAGCTTTATGCAGAAATGGTAGCTGAAGATAGAAAGTTAAAATTGCTAGGTTATGAAGTTTATCGATTTGGAGCTTCTGAAATTATGCAAGAAAACTATGAGTCTATAGTGGTAGATTTTTTCCAAAAACTTTTTGATTTTTATGATATAAACCTTGATTTTTGAAGACTAAAAATAGGGTGCATTTCATGGTTCTTATAATTATAGCGTACAGTAGGATTACGGAAGGGTCATGCTTGGTGCTGAGTTTAATTGCCTTCCATATATTGAAGTAAAACTTTGTTGATGAGGGTTTGACAATTAATTATAGCACCAACCGCAAGAGCGATCGAGCAGGGAAAACAATTAATTCCACGGATTAGAGAAGAATTCCCTAATCTCAAACAACAGCAAGAACTTTTAGAATTGATAGAGACAATTTTGGTTTATAAGTTACCCCAAGTCAGTAGAAAGGAGATAGAAGCGATGTTTAG
>NZ_JAPZRB010000634.1:0-1148 GCF_027531105.1 Microcystis sp. LE18-22.4A | reverse complement strand
CCAGCCAAAGATTTCCTAGACTTAGAAGAAAAGAAAAACTTACAAAAAGCTCTTAAAGAAGAAGAAAGAGCAGAGGTTAGGGAAAGAATTTTAATGTTTCTCTTGCTAAACGACGGAAAAACTCAACGAGAAATAGCTGAGTTTATTGGCTGTTCACTCAAAACAGTCGCCCCTTGGTGTGTTCATGGCGATCCTAACAATATAGAAAGTCTAGAAGATGGTAGAAAAAATGGAAATCATAAAAAAGCCACAGAGGAATATATTAATTTACTATTGAAAATAGTTGATGAAGACCCGAAGGAATTGGGATATGAATTCGGGAGATGGACAGCGGCAAGATTAGCAGAGCATCTAGAAAAGGAAACAGGAATTAAACTGAGTGGCTCGCAAGTGAGAAGAATATTGAGAAGAAAAAAGTATGTGTATATCTGGGCAAAATATAGTCTAGAAGATAAGCAAGACAAGAAATTAAGAAAAGCATTTAAAGAAAAATTAGATGAATATTTAAGGTTGGCTAAAGAAAAGCCAGAGTCAATTCAGGTATGGTTTTGGGACGGGGCTTTCAAGGTGGCGACGCAGGTTCGCCACACAGCCCCTCATGAGTGTGGATTTAGTTTGAGAGTAATAAGAAGGAGAGCTTGGACAAAAAAAGGAAAGCGAAAAAAAGTGAATGGGCAAAGAAAAAGAGGAAGGGTGAATGTGATGGGAGCCTTAAGATATAATGACAAAAAACGAGTCTGTTTTATGATCAAAAAAGGAAATTCAGAAACTTTCCATGAACAATTAAAGAAACTTCATGAAGAGATTCGTCAAGAATGGATAAACTTGGGAAATCTGCCCGAAGATTTTCGAGAAAAAGGACCGAAAATTATCATCATATTAGACAATGCTAGTGATCACAAAAAGAAAGATGTTATTGAGCAGGTGGAAAAAGAGTTGCCCAATATTAGGCTAGAGTTTTTACCAGCTTATAGTCCAGATTACAACCTAATAGAATTAGTGTGGCATTCCGCTAAAGAATACATAGCTAATCGAGAATTTGAAAATAAAGAAGAACTGGAAAAAGTAGTCAATCAGCTTTTAAATGAAGGGGGATTGATTATTAAATGGAGTAGAAAACTTAAAAATAAGGGTAATGCTGTCAATGT
>NZ_JAPZRB010000025.1:0-5377 GCF_027531105.1 Microcystis sp. LE18-22.4A | reverse complement strand
GATTACCACCGATATCTATCCAGGTTGGCAAACTCTAGCAGCAGAAACCGTCAACGGAGTCAATCAAGTTTTATGGAAATATAACGATGGTAATTATCTCCACTTGTGGAGTTTAGATAATAACTGGAATTGGCAATCTTCAAGCGGATGGTGGGGATTAAATTCCCCGGAAGCTTTTACTCAAGAAACCAACTTCCAACAAGACTTTAACGGGGATAATCTGATTGGTAATCCCTTACCTATTATCGGGTCATCAAACGATGATATTCTCACTGGTACTCTGGACAATGATATTCTAGTTGGTGGTACTGGTAATGATACCCTAACAGGGGGTGCAGGTGGCGATAAATTCACCTTCAACAACCTCAATGAAGGTCTTGACACAATTACCGATTTCCTATCCAGTCAGGGGGATAAAATTACTGTCTCTGCTGCGGGTTTTGGCGGTGGTTTAGCCGCAGGAGTTGCGATTACATCTGCTCAATTTGTGTTAGGAACAACTGCATTAAATGCCAGCAATCGCTTTATTTATAATACAATCACTGGAGGATTATTCTTTGATGGGGACGGGACAGGTACACTAGCAGCTATTCAAATTGCAACTCTTAGTTCTAAACCCACTCTTACCGCCTCTGATATACTTGTATTAGTTTAATCTTAATACAGCTTGTAGGGTGCGTTAGACGGCCAAAATTGCTGCTTTGACTGGAAGGTGACAATCCGTCGTAACGCACCACCTATCATCGACTGTGATTGTGTGATGGACTATGATTGAAGTAACGCACTACCTATCATCGACTGTGATTGTGTGATGGACTATGATTGAAGTAGCGCACTACCTATCATCGACTAAGTAGCTGGTTACAATTAAAGATAAAATACAAAGAATCAGAAGCCTGTCCCACTATCTAAGTGGGTAGAATTAAATATAAGATGAACGTAGGTTGGGTTGAAGCATGAAACCCAACGCCTGCTCATGTTAAGCTTTTCACGACTACTTATAGTTAATCATGTATTTCTGGCAATTTCGTGTTTATCAGCGTCCTTTGCTGCGTCCCCTACAAACCCATCACGGACTCTGGCAAATTAGGGAAGGAATTATTATTCGCTTAGAAGCGGAAGATGGACGTATTGGATGGGGAGAAATTGCTCCTTTACCTGAATTTGGTTCAGAAACATTATCGGCAGCAATATTATTCTGTCAAAGTCTCGAAAATCCCCTATCAATAAATTCAATTTTTTCTATTCCTGAACAATTTCCCGCTTGTCAATTTGCCTTTGAATCAGCTTTAGAAGATTTAAGTATAGAAAATCAATCAAGAGAATTAGAACCGAAAAAGTATAGTTATTTATTGCCCACTGGTGCGGCAGTATTTCCCTGTCTGGATGATATTTTAGCCGCTAATCAAACTAATACTTACAAATGGAAAATTGCAGTTAATTCTCTCAAGCAGGAGTTAAACTTATTTGAACAATTAATTGACCGATTACCCAGGGAAATTAAATTGCGTTTAGATGCCAATGGGGGATTAAGTATGGCTGACAGTAAAATCTGGTTAAAAATTGCCGATGAATCTAAAATAATTGAATTTATCGAACAACCTTTACCTCCGTCTCAATGGTTAGAAATGTTGCAATTAAGTCAAGATTTTACCACGGGGATTGCTTTAGATGAATCGGTGGCCAATCTTAGACAAATAGAGGAATGTTATCAACGGGGATGGCGAGGAATTTTTGTGATTAAACCTGCTATTACCGGTTCAATCCAAGGGTTAAGACATCTCTGGGAAAAATATCCCTTAGATTTAGTGTTTTCCTCGGTTTTAGAAACTAATATCGGCAGAAAATCCGCTCTACGTCTAGCACAAGAATACCCCAAAAAGGAGCGAGCTTTAGGTTTTGGTGTGCAACAATGGTTTAATAATAGTGACCCCGATTGGTTAGAAAAACTGTGGACGACATCAGCAAACAATTAGCATATCTCAGTCAAAAAGATTGGTTATATGGATACAATAGCCAGAAATTTTATCAATTATATCAGTCCTATTCTCAGCAATTTATCGCCGCAGATAATCCTCGATTAACTATACTGCTTGCTGAAGGCAATCCCCTTAAATTTTTAGCGATATTCTTGGCTGCCGTCAGGGTCAAAAGTTGCCTATTTCTAGCTAATCCCGACTGGAAAACTAACGAATGGGAACAGGTTTTCTCTCTGATGCAACCCGATTATATTTTTGGCGAAAATATCAAGGTTTTTAACTATAATTCTCCTCCTGTTAATCCTTTGACTAATTCTCTGATGATACCCACGGGAGGAACCTCGGGAAAAATTCGCTTTGCTATCCATAACTGGTTAACTTTAACTGCTTCTGTCAAAGGTTTTTCTGAATATTTTCAAGTCAAGCAGGTTAACTCTTTTTGCCTACTGCCCTTATATCATGTTAGTGGTTTAATGCAGTTTCTGAGAAGTTTTTTAACTGGGGGAGATTTTGCTGTTATTCCTTACCATAAAATCAAAGAAAAGCGTGTAAATAATCTCAATCTTCAAGATTATTTTATCTCCTTAGTTCCCAGTCAATTACAATTTTTTCTAGAAAATGATCCTCAATGGTTAGCCAATTTTAAAACAGTTTTACTAGGAGGTTCCCCTGCATGGCCATCTTTACTAGAAAAAGCTAGAGAATATAATATTTCTCTGTCTCCCACCTATGGAATGACGGAAACTGCCTCACAAATTGTCACCCTTAAACCAGAAGATTTTCGACGAAGCAATAATAGTAATGGACAGGTATTACCCCATGCTCAGATAAAAATTAATCCCGATAACCAGAAAATTATTATTGAAGCAAAATCTTTATTTTTAGGCTATTATCCCCATCTTAATCAAGCAAGCTACTTCGAGACCGATGACTTAGGTTATTTGGATGAAAGTGGTTATTTATATATCATTGGTCGCGATAGTCAAAAAATAATTACCGGAGGAGAAAATGTTTATCCTTTTGAGGTAGAAACTGCCATTAGACAAACTAATTTAGTTAAAGATGTGGTGGTTTTAGGGTTACCAGATGTCAAATGGGGACAGATAATTGTCGCTTTTTATGTACCCGTTAACTCTCAGATAGGCCAGACAATTATTCAATCCCAGATTAAGGATAAATTAGTCAATTATAAACTGCCGAAACATTGGATAAAATTACCAGAGATACCAAAAAGTCCCCAAGGTAAGATTAATCGAACCAATTTAATTAAATTAGCTGAAACTTTTTTGACACCGAGTCAAACCCCAGACGATAATTATAGCAGTTATCTTAATGGTGAGTTATGAGGGTTTCCTTTTGGGGAGACTCCGAGACGATATAATCGGGTAAAATGGCTATGGGTGCTAATCCCAGCAGATTTAAATTAGGTTTATTTTCCAAAATTATAGTGACTGTTCCAACATCTGACCGTGTTCTTTAAGCCATTGCTTGGCCTGTTCCATAGTAGCAATTTGCGACTTAATAATGTGCCAAAATCGTGGAGTGTGGTTCGATTCAATCAGATGCGCTAACTCATGAACTACCACATAATCAATTACGAACATCGGGGCTTTGATCAATCGCCAGTTAAAGTTAACATTGTCTTGGGGTGTACAAGAACCCCAGCGATATTTGCTGTCGGTAATTTTAGCCTGATTAAACCTGACACCAAGCTTTTTAGCATAAAGGTTGACACGAGGAAGTATCTTCTCTTTTGCCTTCTGAATATACCAATCTTGAAAAATCTCGCCACCATTCTCTGTTAGTGCCTTTGGTACTCGAAAGCGATTGTTAATAAACTTTATCTCTGTCTGATCATCAACCAATTCTAAACGATAGTAGCGCCCTAAATAAAGAAGCGACTCGCCATTAACCAGTTCCTTACCCGGAGGATGAAGTGGGACTCGATACTTTTGCTCGTGGTGAATTTTTTCATAGAGCCACTGCTTGCGTGACTCTACTATTTGCTGGATCTTATCGGGATGAGTACCAGTAGGCGCTCTGACGACGATCGATCGATCACGTTCCACGGTAATGGTCAGGGTCTTACGACTGGAAGAATAAATGATTTTATAGTCAAGTTTCATATTAAAAGTCGCTCAATTTTACTCGATTCAGCCTAAAAAATTCGGTCGTTATTTTTCTCTGCTATTTCCATCACCCGCGAGATAATCTGTTCTCGATTGTCCATAAGATTGGGAATTTGGAAAAAGTCGGGAGAGAGTAACACTTTTTGAATCTCTGCCCTAAGTTTCTTGCGAGCGGGAATGCTCTCCCAAAAGCTAGTTAATTGTAACTCCTGCTCAACAACGGTAAATACCTGTTGAGTGAGAGCGACCATCTGAGAAACCATATCGTCAGTTAATGCCGCTTCTCCAAAACACTCCCGTTTGAACATCCGAAAGAAGGGCAGCTGCTTTTTCCTGTCCAGTCCGTAGGTAGGCTCATTTTTTGCTTCTCTCGCCTTCTGGCGTAGTTTTTCCAGTTCTTGGTAAATCTTGTCCCAATTGTCTTTAAACTCCTCGAAGATGGCTCTCAGTGCTTCAGAAAAGGAGGCTTGCAGTTCGGGATCGTCCACCAGATCGATCTCGATATAGTGGCGGAGAGCGTGTTCGATTGCGGCGGCCTTTGTTTTGACTCGCTGGTGTTTCTGGACATGACTCTCAAAGTCCTTGTCCAAGATCGAGATCGGTTTAACTTTCTCGTCAATTCCCCTTGATTGCAGGTACTGGTCGGTCAGGGCCCGCAGCTTGGGTGGGATTCCCTTCATACTCAGGCGCTCGTCGCGGAAGTGCTTCCCCGCTAGTATATTCACTGCGGTGAGAGATTGGTAGTCTCTCATATAGTTCAAGGCCTCCTTGGCGGGATAGACCAAGTTAAGGCTGCGGGTCAGCTTCTTGAAGGCCAGCATGAACTCGAATCGCACATCCTCGTCATAGAAGAGGTCGAAAAAGGCATCTTGATCGTTCAGGTCGGTGAGTCCATGTTGCTTCAAGAGTGCGATGATTTTGCGGTGGTCATCCTCAAGCTGACGGATCTCGTCCTCGGGAAAACTTAAGGTTTCCTCGATTTCTTGCTGCTCTCGCTCGTCGTAGTTATCAATGGCTCGCTTCAGGTGGTGGCCGATGCCCACATAGTCCACGACAAAGCCTTTATCCTTGTTCGCACCGCCGACTCGGTTGACACGGGCGACCGCCTGTAAGAGGTTGTGGGCCTGGTTGACATCCTCACCGCCGTAAACGGACGGTGATTCCCAAACCTCACGATTTAGGTTTCTGCTTCTTTCCCGAAGGATTTTTCGCACCTGCCTTAACAGATTTACTCTGTTCTGGTCTTATGGTCGCTCTACAGACTGACAC
>NZ_JAPZRB010000560.1:0-1396 GCF_027531105.1 Microcystis sp. LE18-22.4A | reverse complement strand
GGAAGGAAAAATCTATATAGAAGTAGATAGATTCTTTCCTAGCTCTAAGACTTGTAGTAACTGTTTAAATCGTCTGGATAGTTTGAGTTTAGATATTCGCAGTTGGCAATGTCCTAAGTGTGGAGAAACCCACGATAGAGACATCAATGCCGCTAAGAATATTCGAGATGAAGGTTTACGAATTTTGGCGGTAGGGCATACCGCTACTGCTTCTGGAGGGAGAGTAAGACCAAGTAAAGGCACTGCTTTTGCAAGGCATCTCCCTGTGAATGAAGAATCCCTCGCATGAGTGCGATGGGAGTGTCAAATTTGTTGAGGGCGTTTAAGCAGTAATTGGATAGCCAAAAGAATTAAACCAATGGTGACAAAAGCAAAAATAAAGGTTCCTAGAGAAGCTAAACCAAAAACTAAAGTGCGGACAGCACTGCCAATTCTCAAGGCGATCGGACTGTGAGCAACCATTGGTTTTGAGTAAAAAGAATGACCGATCGCTGCTGTGAGATAATAGAGAATTGTCCCCAATGCTGCCGAAATTGCCGCACCAACCAAACAGCGAGTAGGAGTAACTTTTTTGGTTTCTAATTCTGTGGTCATTACTTTTTAGTCCTCAAATATTGCCCAGGTTAAATTTTAATTCTTTTCCCCAGCATTTTACCCGACTAGGACCAAGGATCGAGGACGGAAGGAAAAGAAGTATCGACTTGCGAGGAGGCGATCAGGTCTTGATTCTGGTCTAGTTGCCGTTTTAACTGTTCCCAATCGCCGGGGTCGGTTAACTCCTCATAAACAGGGGCAGCGGAAAAGATCGTTTCTTTGTCCGATGACCAGTTTCGGGAAGGAAGGACTGGATTAGTCAAATCAGGCAACTCCTGGTCGAGAATAGTCGGATTTGCGCTCTCAGGGGAAGCTGTGGGCGAATTTAGGCTAATTTCCCGCTTTAGTGACTGTAATTCACGGTTGAGAGCCTGTAATAACTGCTCGATCGCCTCGATTCTCCCGAAAACATCCGAGGGAATCTCAGGATTATTGGCAGCAGAGAGGGAGGGTAAAGTTAATTCATCAGCCATGATGCGCTCGATTTCCTCTAGGGTAGTATAACCCGATTGCACTAACTTTTGGGCAAAGGAAGGCAGCTTGGTCTGAAGTTTCTTGTTTGCTAATGACATGGAATAGAGCCAGTAAAGACTGTACAACCCACTACATCCCTTAGTATTCCCATTTTTTCACCGCAGCTAACAGGTAAAAGGAAAATTTATGGCTCTTCGGTTTGTGTTATGCAATGGACGGGGGTTATAAGGGATGGAACCCTTATATAGAAAGGCATTTAGCGATTTTTGTCAATTGTTTTTGCTCTAGAGCGAACTAATCAATTAAGTCTCTTGCCAGATAAGGATTT
>NZ_JAPZRB010000374.1:0-1956 GCF_027531105.1 Microcystis sp. LE18-22.4A | reverse complement strand
AATCCTTATCTGGTAAGAGACTTAATTGATTAGTTCGCTCTATATCAAAAACAATTAACAAAAATCGCTAAATGCCTTTCTATATAAGGGTTCCATCCCTTATAACCCCCGTCCATTGCATAACACAAACCGAAGAGCCATTTTTATTCTTAATAACGCTCTCCTAAGAAACAGAGCTAGTCATAGAGGGTGGGAGAGGCTCAGGAATTATCTCAAAGCCAAGGAAGTGGGCTTTTTTTGGTCAGGTTTTGCACGAGTTGCTCTGACTGTAGTTTAAACTAAAAAATGTACATGATCTCGAGCAACTCCGATCTCTAGAAACTTAATTTCATAACGTTTTTCTCAGAAGTGTTGAACGTTGAGAAAAGTCAGACAAAAAATGCTATTATAGATAGAATCTAGACAACTTATTACCCTCACAATAGGGAGTTTGCCCTGATGACGAATTTCTCAAAACTCATAAAAGAGCTTCTCAAACCACTGCCTAAAAATAACTACCCCGCTTTAGACACTTTGACATTTTTGTCCTGTTGGATTGGTTTTGCTTTAGATAAAAGCATCGTCAGTATGAGGGACTTATGCAGTCGAATGGTACTTCAAGGAATTAATGTACATTTATCCCCATTTTCTCAGGCAAGCAAAATTAGAGAAACAAGTCCGTTTGAGAAAGTCATTGTCGAATTAAATAAGCGTTTAGTTGCCAAAAAAGGAATAGAGAATGCGCGAGCTTTATTTCCTATTGACTCAACAATAATTAGCTTAACCAGTCAACTACTATGGTCGCCAGGATGGCATCAAGTAAAACTATTCTCTGGTCTCAATAGTATCACAACAGAGGTGGTCGGAATCCTCATCCATTTTGGTCAAGGTCATGACTCAAAAGAAGGAGGAAAAACGATAGAAGCAATTCCCGTAAATGGAGTTTGAGTAATGAATAGAGGATTTTCTTCTAATCAAAGAATTACAGAATTATTAGAGATCACTGACAAGCATTTTGTCTTGAGAGTGAAAAATAATATTAGCCTAGAGATGCTCGAAAATGGCAAGTGTAAACTCGGAAAAGATCAAAGACAAATAGAAGTAAGAGTAGTCGCTTTTTGCGACCTAGAAAGTCAAAGAAGAAGTTGCCGAAATTTACATCCAAAGATGGCAAATAGAACTCCTGTGGAAATTTTTTAAAATGCCTCTAAAGTTGGATAATCTAATCACCAAAAATGAGAACGGAATCCGCATACAGATCTGTAGCTGCATTATCACTTATCTGATTCTACAACTAATAGATATTGAAGAAGGATTTGGGAAAAGCTTATTAGATAAACTGCGCTATTTACAGAGTTTCATGTGTCAACATATTAGTTATATCCACTGGTTCCGGAGGATTGTCTATTCAACTTAAAATTTGATGTTATAGGGGTATTATTCTTGTCAATGTAAAGTTTTATTACAGGATTCAACGCTTCTGGCATTAAGCGAATATTTTGAAGCGTTTTTATGCTTCTTTTTTCCCGAAGTTAACCGATTAATTGATTGGACAAAAATTCCCGAATCCCTAGAAAAAGAACTCAAACGGATTACCGCTTCAGCAAAGACAAAAAAACGTTTCGCTGACAAACTCTATTCAGTTATCAGTTACCAGTTATCAGTTATCAGTGACTAATTGGAAGCAAGTAGCAATCCTTTTGCTATAATCGTCATGGCACACCTGAAAACAAAAGCGACTACTGGGAAGCTGCCACAACGGGAACAGTGGAAGTGGAAGTTAATCAGGGGATTGTATGAAAAGGAGTTTGAGAGAGAACAGATAATTAAACTGTTTGAAATCATCGACAATATGATGACTTTATCCCCTGAATTACAGTCAAGTTTAGAAAGTAAAATCAAACAATTTGAGGAGGAAAGAACCATGCCTTTAATGAGTAATATGGAGTTACGAGGAATGGAACGCGGTAAGGAAAT
>NZ_JAPZRB010000440.1:0-5065 GCF_027531105.1 Microcystis sp. LE18-22.4A | reverse complement strand
ATGCGGTTGATAACGAAAGATTTGCAGAAATAATTAATCAGACTCCCTTTAAATATTTATCTTACCGTACCCCGACCGAATGTTACCAAAATCTCTTGAATCAATCGAAGGGAGTACAATAAAACGGTCGTGTTTTAATCTGTGGAAGCCCGTTTAAATAGCATACCTGATTGTCCATCACGTCAAATGTTTTCCCTCTAGATGCTGTTTGACCTCGTTCGTCTCATTCCCCGACCGTCGAGCGTCTGCGACCCCGTTTTCTGACAACGGGACGTTGTCGGGATGTCAAACATGATAATCTAGGTAGCGTAAAGCTACATTATCGCAACCCTAAATTCGTGTCAGCCACCGATCTAACCAAACGCGAGGATATCGCCCCCCTTCGACCTAGCTCAGGGCAAGCCCTCGACAACCCGGACGTATTAGCCCAACTGCTTGCGGCCAAGCGTTCGCCCCGGACGCGACACGCTTATGCGGGGGATTTAAAGGATTTCTTTGTCTTCGCCTTCGGTTGCGAGGAACCGACCCCGGGGGTAACGCAAGAATTCCTCTCCCTCGATCGGTTCGCTGCGCTCTCTTTGGTACTGCGCTATAAGGCTCACCTGCGGGACGAGCGGGGACTAGCAGAGGCGACGAGAAACCGGCGCTTATCGGCGATCAAGTCCCTGGTGAGATTGGCCAATCAACTGGGGCAATGCGATTTCAATCTGTCCGAGGTATCGGGGGACAAGGTGGTGCGTTACCGGGACACCACCGGGGTGAGCAAGGAAGTTTACCGCGACCTGTTGGCCGTTCCCGACCGCTCAACTCTCAAGGGGAAACGGGACTACGCCATCCTACGATTGCTCTGGGATAACGCCCTCCGGCGGGGGGAGATCGAGAGTGCGGATATTAAGGATCTCGATACCGAGGGTCGAACGTTGGCCATCTTCGGTAAAGGCCGGGGTCAACAGAAAGAAACCGTCAGTCTGTCGCGTCCGACCCTCGACGCACTTGTGGATTGGTTACGGGAGCGGCGGGAACTCGATATCCGTCAACCTCTTTTTATCGCCCTCGATCGCTGTAGTCGCGGTCATCGACTGACCGGCTCGGCGATCCATAAATTGGTGGCGAAAATCGCCGCTGCGGCCGGGGTGAACAAGAAAATGTCGCCCCACCGGGTGCGTCATTCGGGAATAACCGCCGCTCTCGACGCGACGGGCGGTGACGTGCGGCGGGTGCAGAAATTGAGCCGTCACGCTGATCTCAATACTTTAATGATCTACGATGACAACCGCAAAAATGTGCAAGGGGAAATCTCCGACCTGTTAGCGGGGTTGGTCTGAGCTTGGAGCAAAGCACTGGTAGCCATATCTATCCTATAGGGCTGGCAAAATTCCCGTAAAATGTAACTAAACGGTGGTTATTGGAAATGGTTATAGAAAAGGAAGCGGTGACGATCCGATTCCCGTCTGAGTTGATGCGGCAGGCCAAGCGGCTCAAGTCTGGGAAAGAATCGTTTAACGAGCTAGTAGTGGAAGCCGTGGAGCGAGAGGTGAGGCGGCGTAAAGCCTTAGAAGCTCACGATACCATCCAGCGATTACACCGAACAGGTCAAACGGAGAACGGGAGTACACCCTGACCCGATCCCCCTGCTCCGTCAGTTGAGAGAGGGGGAATCGGAGCTTGAGTAGTTACTGTATCGATACCAGTGTTTTCATCAAATATTTGTGTCCCGACGAACAGGAAGGAGCGGCGACGGAATTGGTCGGCCGGGCGCTATCGGGTCGGATCGTCCTCCCCTGTTTCGCATGGGCCGAAATCGCTTCGGTTTTGCGGAAAAAAATCAGGAGTGGTCTGCTAACGGAAGGGGAGGCGGGTCAACTCTATAGTGCCTTCGGGGAATTACCGATCGATTATGTCGATGGGGAAGATATTCGAGAGAGGGCGTGGGAGATGGCCCGGATGTACGGTTTACTGACGTTGTACGATGCGGTTTTTCTGGCTGTAGCCGAGAGAGAGAGAGCCAATTACTGGACGGCTGACACGGTATTCTTGAAGGCTCTAGTTCCCAAACCGTCCTATGTGTTCGTTCTGGATGGGGAAAATGAACGCGATGGCTAAAAGACGGTCGGAATGGACAGAAGACGAACTCGATGAAATGTTAGCTTCTGCGGGGCGCGGGGTAGAAGCGATCTCGCGTAGCGAGCGCTTTGCGATCGAGGTGGAGGTGATTCAATCCTTGCGACCGTTGAGCGAGGAGGAGGTCAGGGACAGGGAGCGGTTAGAGCGGACGGTAGAACGGGCTTTCTACCAGGCCGGTTCCGCCCTGCAAGAACTGCGAGATCGACGGTTGTACCGGGACGGGTACGACTCCTTCGAGGATTACTGTCGGGGGCGATTCGGTCACAGTCGTCAGAAGGCCAACTATTTAATTACGGGGGCGGCGATCTACCGAACCCTGAGTGCCGCTAACTGCCCGCTCCTACCATCGAGCGAGTATCAGGTGCGCCCCCTGGCCGTCCTTGCCCCGCAACAACAACCCACCGTCTGGAATGAGGCCGTAGCGGAAGCTGGGGGCAAAACACCCGACCACCGAATCGTTCGCGAGACGGTGGGTAAATACCGGGACAAAGGGAAAGCGAATGTTTTCGAGGTGGGGGAAGTGGTCGGTATCCTTGCCAAAGATAACCCGCGCCTGAAAGGGAAAAACAACTGTTGGGCGATCGTTACTGCCGTTCACCCGCGCTCCTGCGATCTGCGACTTCACGATGGGGCGATCGATCTGGTTAAAATCGAGTACCTCAAGGAGTTAGGCTACACCGAAGGGGACTGTCAGACGGTGCGGCGATTATGCGAACGCAAAGCGCTCGCTACGCGAGATCGATTGTCGAGACTGAGGGAACGCGAGGACTTGGAAGATGCCGCCGTCGCCTTTTTGGGAATCTTGGGGAAACTACAGCGACCCTACTTGAGCGAGTTGGAGGAAGGGATGCTGACCATGTTAGAGAAGTATTACGGGGTAGTGACCGATTGATTTTCGTCCTTGACTGGCGATCGTTCCCTCCGAATTACCGCGACCCCAGATCGAGGGACTAGGAGCGGACGCGGGATCTAGGGGTGTTAGAATTGATAGACCGACCGCGTACCGGATCGCCATCTCTCTCTGCCCGCCATGAGTCAAAAGCCACCCTTCCCGCGACCCGAACTGGATTCCGCCCCGATTACCTTCGACCAATAAGAAGCCTATACACCCGAAAAATTAGAGTTGTGGGAAGGTTTTAACCCCCCCTTTGCCTCTTGCCTCTTGCATGAGTGCCTTTCTTCACTAGGAAATTTATTTTGCACGACTACTTATTAATTAAGGCGATGGAGTTTTAAGTCACCCCTCTTAAATCTGAGATTTAAAAATCATCAATTAGGAGTTTTAACCATGAAAAAAACAACTCTTCCTATTAATTTATCTCAAGAAGAAATTAAACAATTTTGTCAGCGTCACTCGATCTGCAAGTTATCTTTATTTGGTTCAGTATTAAGGGATGATTTTACAAGAGAAAGTGATGTTGATGTTTTAGTAGAATTTGAACAAGGGAAGACTCCTGGTTTAGCTATTATTACGATGGAAGATGAGTTATCAAATATAATAAATCGCCAGATAGATTTAAGAACATCGGCAGATTTAAGCCGTTATTTTCGTGAGCAAGTCTTGGCAGAAGCTATAGTTATTTATGAGCAAAATTGATAATTTAACTCGGCTAAAACACATCAGAGATTCAGCAAAAGAGGCATTATCTTTTGTAAATAATCGCACCAGACAAGATTTAGATGACGATAGGATGTTATCTTTAGCTCTCGTAAGATTAATTGAAATAATGGGCGAAGCTGCTAATAATGTTTCTGAACCTTGCCAAGTTAAGTATTTTAAAATCCCTTGGCGACAAATCATCGGCATGAGAAATCGTATTGTTCATGCTTATTTTGATGTTGACTTAGATATTGTCTGGCAAGTAATCACTCAAGATTTAGGTTTACTTTTGATTGAAGTTGAAAAGGCAATTAAAGAATTGGAAGCGTAAATTATGGGAACAGGAAACAGTTTCGAGCCAATAGACCTCTTAGACCTCTTGCAAAAGTCTTAATTCGATCCTTGTACAGCAACATTTTTGAAGATTATCAACTACTAATAAATAATTAACTGAAAGTCCCTCCCATTATTGTTTCTATCGTTTGTTTTCGGATTTATGCAAGAAGTCTATTAAAGCGATATATCTTCAAGCTCGCAGGAAGTCTGATACAAAAGGCAGTTTAGCACTTGCCCGTATGTCAGATTTGACATATTATGGGATAATAAATGCAAAACAAAAATGATAAAGATATCGTTTGGTTGAGTGGAGAGGTGAAAACTCCTGGGAGATTGGACATGGATTTAGCTAAACGTCAACGTTTAGAAGCGGCGGGCTGGAAGGTGGGAACAGTAGAGGAATTTCTAGAGCTTACGCCCGTAGAATCCGAGCTTATCGAACTCAAACTAGCCCTCGGGAGAAAATTAAAAGAAATTAGAAAAAGTCAAAACATTTCTCAAAAAGAGTTAGCAAAAAGAATGGAATCGAGCCAGTCACGAGTGGCGAAAATTGAATCGGGTGATCCCTCGGTTTCACTTGACCTGATAACCTGCGCCCTTTGTTTATCGGGGGTCACACGTCGGCAGATTGCGGAGGCAATTATTAGCTCGGATGTTAGTTCCGAAGACGATCTCGTGTAGCGAGCGCTTTGCGTTCGCCCACAGTTACCGTGAACTGGTTTCTTCCCCATAAATTGAGTAATTGAACCGTTAGTCAATCGACACTTCGAGACGATACAGGAACGCTTAGGAAGTTGGCCACTCGTTGCCTTGTTCTTCAAACCTTGAGTGAGGAAACTTCACTCGATCGAGGACGCGCTTTCCCCTAATGGGACTTAAACGCCAAATAAAGATCAAATCGAGTATAATCGTTAAAGAGTAAGCACTTTACGTTGAAAGAGCAGCGATGAAAGAGACAACCCCAGCCGCGATGCCCCCATGCTTTGACCGATGGTGTCGGCGGTT
>NZ_JAPZRB010000066.1:0-1293 GCF_027531105.1 Microcystis sp. LE18-22.4A | reverse complement strand
TGCAGTTAAATCGATTAAATTGGCGAGATTTTCTTAATCAACCGAATCCGGTTGCTTCAGCTTTGATGGCGAAGATGAACATTGCCGAGAAAGAGCGAGCCAAGGTAAAAGCGGAATGTCTGCGCTTGTTAATTACTTTAAGGTTAGATGCGGCGAGAATGCAATTAATTTCCGGATTTATTGATACATATCTCAATCTAAATCCAGTGGAAGAGATACAATTTCAAGAAGAGATTAGCACATTTAGTCAACCCGTACAGGAGGGAGTTATGCAAATTACCACCAGTTGGATGCGTCAAGGTATTGAACAAGGTATTGAACAAGGTATCGAACGCGAAAAGACGTTTATTATTCGCCAACTTAAACGCAAGTTAGGGGAAATTAATCCTGCATTAGAAACTAAAATCATGCAGTTAAGTATTGATGATGTCGAAGCATTAGGAGAAGCTTTATTCGACTTCTCTACGGTTGAAGATTTAATCAATTGGTTAAATACTTTAACTGCCTAGCTTTGACGTTAGCGATCGCCTTTTGTCCATCACCCGCTAAAATTTTCATGGCGAGGGGGGAATTGAGAGATAACCTTCATCTCAACACCATAATCCCCCCCCCAATCTCACGGTATTATCGAGAAAACTGGTTTCTTGAAGAAACTCGTTTTCTGGATTTCTGACAGTCGCCAGTTAGAGAGAATTTGTGCCGTGTCGAGACAGGAGACTCCGAGACAGCTATCAGGGATCAGATTTGAGTTTTCAGTTCACTGTTTACTGGTCACTGAAAAAGCTGACGGAGTAGCGGCTTAAATGTGTAATTAGTTTTGCTTAGGCACTTATTAATCGCTACAGTTTCTCTTATCTAGTTAAGTAGGGAGGCACAATTATTTGTAGGATGGGTTAGCGGTAGCGTAACCCATGCGGGCGTTGGGTTTCATGCTTCAACCCAACCTACGTTCATTTTATATTTAATTCCACCCACCCACTTATGAGCGACTTATTAATCGCTACAGTTTCTCTTATCTAGTTACGAGCGGCTGAATTGGAGATACCAGCTTAGATTTTCCTCCTATTCACACAAGAGGATAACTATTGTTTTTAGACTATGAAAACCATAGAAATTAAGCTATTAACATAACTTAAGAATATAAACATCGCCTTACCGAAATTTTGGGTTAAAGCCCCGTCCTTTTAGGACGGCTTTTTAAACTATATCTTGTTAACTTAACTTTTATTGTGCTATACTGATTTTGTCTAAGTCCCCCCTGCGTAAAATGTTTGTCTTAGAGTTTAAAGTTAA
>NZ_JAPZRB010000093.1:0-16436 GCF_027531105.1 Microcystis sp. LE18-22.4A | reverse complement strand
TTTGTGGAAGCCTTGGCAGCTTTTCGGACAGCGATGTCTTTCCGTTTCTTTGAGTGGCTGACCGAGAATCGGGATGTGTTTGCCGCTTACAAAGCCAGTTTAGGCTTTGTTTGGGCTTGAAATTTGTTTAAGTCCCATTAGAAGAAATTTGGGGCTAATCAATCAGCTAGTTGTGCCAGTTTAGCCGAATTATCCTCTCAATCACATCTAACTGCGAAAAAACCGCCAAAAAGAGTGATAATAAACCTAGCTACTCCCAGAGTAACAAGGAAAGCCCGATGGTGAAAACAGTAATAGGTGTCGATTTAGGTGGAACTGCGATTAAAATTGGTAAATTTGACCAAGAGGGCAATTGTCTCGAATCTCTCACCTTGCCCACTCCCCAACCCGCTACACCCAAAGAAGTCGCCCATACCATACATCAAGGCATTTGTCAAGTAAATTTAGATAAAAGTTGTCAAGCCATCGGTGTGGGAACGCCGGGGCCGGCGGATGCTCAGGGAAGAATTGCCAAAATAGCGATTAATTTGGCAGGATGGCGGGATATTCCCCTCGCCGATTGGTTAGAAGAAAGTACGGGAATGCCGACAATTTTAGCCAATGATGCCAATTGTGCCGGTTTGGGGGAAGCTTGGTTAGGAGCGGGCAAACGGTTTCAAAACTTGATCCTGTTGACCTTGGGGACGGGAGTAGGAGGGGCAATTATCCTCGATGGTAACTTATTTGTGGGCAGCAAGGGAACGGCCGCGGAATTAGGCTTAATAACCCTTAATTTTGACGGTCCATTGTGCAATAGCGGTAATCGGGGTTCCTTGGAACAATACGTCTCCCGGCAAGCTATTCGCCGGATGACCGGCAAAGAACCGAAGCAATTGGCAGAATTGGCCGAAAAAGGCGATCGAGAGGCTTTAGAATTCTGGCAGCGTTACGGCTGTTTACTGGGGGCTGGTATCGCCAGTTTACTCTATGTTCTCACCCCAGAGGCGGTAATTATCGGCGGCGGCATTAGCGCCAGTGCTAAGTTTTTCTTTCCCTCTCTGCTCACAGAAATCGAAAGACGGGTGTTACCTAGTTCCAGAGAAGGATTAGAGGTATTAACGGCCGAGTTAGGTAATCGCGCCGGGATGGTGGGGGCCGCTAAATTAGCTTGGCAATTATTGGACCTCCGCAAGGAGTCTATTATGGGGGGGACTGACTTAATCGTGAATAATTAAGTGGCGATCGCAATCGCTGCTCACGGCTCCCTGACGCTGAAATTCGCCTAACAAACGCGTCACCGTTACCCTCGTGGTACCGATAGCATTGGCGAGATTTTGATGGGTTAAACGGATCTTTAAACGACTGCCTTGGGCGATTGGTTCTCCCATTTCCCGCTTTAATAACTGTAGTAACTGCTGGAGACGTTCCTCCACTCGTTTGAGTCCTGCGATCGCAAGAAGCGATTCCGTTTGTTGTTGACGACGGATCATTTGATTTAACATCATCCTAGTTAATTCCGCCGAATTTTCTACTTCGGCGATCGTGTACCATTTTAGGTACAGTTCCGACAAGGCTCTGGCGTGATAGGATTCCAGATGGGTCAAATTTAAGCCAAAAAAGTGGGATGAATGGGCCCAGCCTAGTAAAATTTCCTCTCCACTCTCAGATACTTGACTTAGTTGCGCCATACCCCGATAAACTTGCCAGACTCCATCAACCACCAGAGGAATATTTTCCCCGCGATCATAAAAATGGAGCCGACGACTCTCGCTATAGTCTTCTCGGAAGGGTGAGACGCTGGGATTATAGGTCAGCAACATGATCAAAGTTCTCCTGGGTGAGGGGCTAACAATTTTAACCCCACTTTACTGTATCAAGGTAAACATTAGGTAATCCCCAGATTAACAGTTATCAGTTATCAGTGGGTCAGTCATCAGTGGGTTAGTGACCAGTTTTCAGATGTGAGTTATCAGTTCACTGATTACTGTTTACTGTTCACTGAAATAAGACGGCCACTGCCATCTCCCGAAGCTGAAAAACCTCAAGATCATTAATTTAAAGCATCTTTAAGAGCCGTGCGAGCGGCCAGATGATTGCGAGTCGAGGTGAGAATTTCCGATTCTCGTTGCAGACGACTGACTGTATCGAGCATTTCCAATAAAGCCTGTTGTTCCCCGGCCACACCGTAGAGATTACCCGCCACCCAGTAGGATAATTCCAGGGGAAGACTGGGCAAATCGTCGGGGAGTTCAATTTTTTGAGCGGTTAATTTGGCTGATAGATGAACCACATCCCGCAGCAGTCGATCCACTTCTTTGGCCAGAGGTCGCAGATCTTGGGTGGTGGGGACATCTTCAATCCACTCCACTAAACCGACACGATAGGGTTTTTCCCGGACATATTCTAGGACACGGAAACGCTGTTGACCGATGGTGAGAATTTTTAACCGATCATCTGGAAGACGTTGACAACGGACAACTTCCGCACAACTGCCGACTTTAGCGATTTCTCCCGTGGACGGATCTACCATTAAGACCCCAAAACGGCGATCTTCTTCCAATATCGTATTCATCATAATCCGATAGCGAAACTCGAAGATGTGCAGGGGCAGGGGACGACCCGGGAATAAAACAACTTCGGGAAGGGGAAAGAGAGGTAATTCTCTAACGGCAATGGAAGAAGTGGCCATAGGTTTAGTAAAAAAAAACCGATCTTTTCTTATTTTTACACAATACCCCCTGAACCGCTAGGCAAGGGCAATAGACTCCGAGCCAGTATTCAGGAGCCAGTATTCAGGAGTCGGGAGATTGCCTTTATTTATTCTCCCCACACCCCACACCCCACACCCCACACCCCACACCCCACACCCCACACCCCACACCCCACACCCCACCTTAATGCACTTACTGCATGATATAAATGCCTAAACACGATGGTGAGCGGATTTCTGTTACAAACAATACAAAATTATCCAACTTAAAACGAATTAAATAACAAATAGAGACTAGGTAAATTACTAAATTTTTGCTAATGACGACGGTATTTTAAAGAATACTTATTGTTAAATCCCGATTTCTTCATTTCTAACCCGCACCAACTAGAACAATTGCACCCACAGACCAGTAAGGAGATAGATTCGTGGTACAAGCACCTGAAAAAGATGGAACAACTCTCAATAAATTCGAGAAATTTAAAGCCGAAAAAGACGGATTAGCCATTAAAGATGAACTGGAGCATTTTGCCCAAATCGGTTGGGAAGCGATGGATAAAACCGATTTAGAACATCGCTTAAAATGGGTGGGGGTTTTTTATCGTCCCGTCACCCCGGGCAAATTCATGATGCGTTTGCGGGTTCCTAACGGCATTCTCAGTAGTGAGCAAATGCGAGTTTTAGGGGAAATTGTGCAGCGTTACGGTGATGATGGCAATGCCGATATTACTACTCGTCAAAACCTACAATTACGCGGTATTCGTATCGAAGATATTCCTGATATTTTCCAACGACTAAAATCCGTGGGTATGACTTCGGTACAATCGGGCATGGATAATGTCAGAAATATTACCGGTTCACCCATGGCAGGACTAGACGCAGATGAATTAATTGACACCAGGGAATTAGTCCAAAAAGTCCAAGATATGATTACCAACTACGGTCAAGGTAATTATCAATTTAGCAATCTGCCCCGCAAATTTAATATTGCCATCGAGGGGGGACGGGATAATTCCGTTCATGCGGAAATTAACGATATTGCCTTTGTTCCTGCCTATAAAGAGGGAGAATTAGGCTTTAATGTCGTGGTGGGCGGCTTTTTCTCGGCTAAACGCTGTGAAGCGGCAATTCCCATGAATGTTTGGGTGAGACCGAATCAGGAAGTGGTGGATTTATGCCGAGGAATTTTGGAAGTTTACCGCGATAACGGATTGCGCGCCAATCGTCAAAAATCCCGTTTAATGTGGTTAATTGATGAGTGGGGAATTGAGGAATTCCGCACGCGGGTGGCTAATCAGTTAGGTTATCCCTTGGCAACGGCAGCGGAAAAAGACGCTATTGACTGGGAAAAACGAGATCATTTAGGAGTTTTTTCCCAAAAACAGGAGGGATTGAGCTATATCGGTCTTTGTGTTCCCGTTGGTCGTCTATTTGCCGATGATATGTTCGATTTAGCCCGGATTGCCGAAGTGTATGGCAGCGGAGAATTGCGTTTAACCGTGGAACAAAACGTGATTATTCCCAATATAGCGGCTGAAAATATGCCGACTCTTTTAACCGAGCCTTTACTGGCTAAGTTTACCCCCAATCCCACTCCTTTACAACGAGCGCTCGTTTCTTGCACGGGGGCGCAATTCTGCAATTTTGCCCTGATTGAAACCAAAAATAAGGCTGTGGACTTGATTCGTCAGTTAGATGCCGAATTAAATATCCCCCGGGGTGTGCGGATCCATTGGACCGGTTGCCCTAACTCCTGCGGACAACCCCAAGTGGCCGATATCGGTTTGATGGGGACAAAAGCGCGCAAAGACGGCAAAACCGTGGAAGGAGTTGACCTCTACATGGGGGGTAAAGTGGGTAAAGATGCCCACCTGGGAAGTTGTGTACAAAAAGGGATTCCCTGTGAAGACTTAAAATCGGTGTTAACCTCTATCCTCATCGAACAATTTGGGGCGACACCGAAAGGTTAATTAACAAGTTTCTCGATACGCTGAATGGGTAGGGTTGATTCATAGTAGGGTTGATTCATGAATCAACCCTACCCAAACCCCCCGTTGGGGGCGTGGCGCCGCCCCCAAACCCCGGAGCGCATTAGTTTTTCGGTGGGATGCTTACACGCAGCTGCTGACGCATCTGTAATAATTTAAGAGTCACTCCCCTTGCAGGAGTGCCTGTCCTGATATGTAGCCTATACTCAACGGATTTAGTATCAGATGGGAATCGTTACTTAGCTTCAAATTGAGCTTGTTTACGAAGTAATTCCCCGATGGTTAAATTGGGTTGAGGTCTGCCATCAAAAACTGTTCCTATCTCAAATTTTTGCAACTGTACCCGTGCCAAATGATAGGCCTCATCCGGTAGAGGAATATAACCAATAGTATCTAATAAATTGGGAACTCGATCGAGATAATGTTCGACAAATTTCTCTAAAGCGGGATTCTCTTGGGCTTTTTGGGCATTAACATAAATAAACAAAGGACGAGATAAAGGCTGATATTTACTATCCTCTACATTGCCGCGAGTTGGTTCAATACCGTTAACTTTCAAAGCTTTTAATTTATCCCGATTTTGTTCATAGTAAGCATGGCCAAAATAGCCTAAAGCGTTGGCATCTTGACTGACGGCATTAACTAAAGCTTCGTCATCTTCACTAAAATTAAAGTCCCCACGACTGGCATCTTTGCCGTTAATTACCTCACTAAAAAAATCGTAGGTTCCTGAGTCTTTACCGGGCCCGTGAAGGGTAATCGGTCGGTCGGGCCAAGCGGGATTAATTTGATTCCAACGTTTGATTTTATTCTCGGCCGCTGGTTCCCAAATAGTTCTTAATTCTGTAGTCGAAATATCATCAACCCAGTTATTTTCGGGATTTACCACCACGGTTAAAGCATCAAAAGCGATCGGTAGTTCGATAAATCTGACCTTATTAGCATCACATTCTTTTAATTCTTCCACAGAAATCGGCCGAGAAGCATTATTAATATCGGTTTCTCCTGCACAAAATTTTCTAAAACCGCCGCCAGTTCCTGAAATATTAGCGTCAATTTTAACATCAGCCAAAGCTTTGTTAGGGGTATTAGCTTTAAAATCTTCGAGAACTTTATCGGTAATTGGTGCTACGGTACTCGAACCATCGATTTTAATTGGTTTTAGGTCTTGAGGATTAATATTGGCACAGGCGGGTAAAATTAGGGCAGTACCCAGGACAATTGCCACTACTTTGGTGGGACGAGATAGCTGAGTAAAAATTCCTAGCATAGGTGTCAAAAGGAGAAAGTAAAAAAGGGTATTGGGGAGACTTTTCAGTTATCAGTGGGGTAGTGGGGTAGTGGGGTAGTGGGGTAGTGGGGTAGTGGGGTAGTGGGGAGAAAAAAGCTGAGGGATGATGACTAAAAACCTTAATCTTTTCTTTGTTGTTTTTACGTCACTACAATGATAGGGAAAGAGAAAAACCTAATCTAAACTGGAAAAGTCAGCGGCTTTACCCGAGACTTAAAACTAATGTTTAGTCAAAATAAATAGTAAAAGAAGTTGAGATTTTTGTCTAGTTATCGAGAAAATTTTTCTTGACAATACATTATGTTCTTTTATTCACTTCTTAACCTATTCTTTACCAAGCAGTGGTAGGTTTTAGCGTAAGATTTAAGGCAGTTTACGGATCAAAATTAATCCTATGCCCAGCAGAAACAAGACCAATTTACTAACAGCCTTATCCCTAGCGACTTTAACAGCGACTTTAACCGCTTGTGGTGGCGGCGATACGGCGGGAACCAGTGGAGAGGGAAGCAATAGGATCGCCCAAGTTCCTCTGCAAGGAGAGGTCGCCCTCAATGGTGCGGGCGCTTCTTTTCCTGCACCCCTATATCAAAACTGGTTTGTCACCATCAATCAACTATTTTCTAAACTGCTAATTAACTATCAATCTACTGGTAGCGGGGCGGGAGTCGAACAATTTATTCAAGGTACGATCGATTTTGGCGCTTCCGATGTGGCCATGAGTGACGAGGATATGGCCAGAGTTAGCCGCGGGGTTTTACTGCTACCGATGACGGCGGGAAGCATCGTTATGGCTTATAATTTGCCCGGAGTAGAAGGGCTGAAACTAAGTAGGGAAGCATATATAGGCATCTTTTTAGGCACGATTACCCGTTGGAACGATGCCAAAATCGCCGCCGATAACCCCGATTTAAAACTACCCAATGAAGAAATTACCGTAGTTCACCGGGCAGACGGTAGCGGGACGACGGGAGTTTTTACTAAGTTTTTAAGCGCCGTTAGTCCCGAATGGAAAAAAAGTATCGGTGAAGGAAAAGCCGTACAATGGCCGACCAAAAAAGGTAAATTTCTCGGCGGTAGAGGAAATGAAGGTGTAACTGCCCTAATTCAACAAAATCAAGGCTCGATTGGCTATATCGAGTACGGTTTCGCTAAAAATAATAAGCTGCCCATGGCCACTTTACAAAACCAAGCCGGTCAATTCGTTATCCCCAATGAAACTAACGCCGCTGCCACCTTAGCCACGGTGGAATTACCCGAAAATCTGCGGGCTTTTATCGTTGATCCCCCGGGGGAAAATTCCTACCCCATTGTCACCTATAGTTGGATGTTGGTTTATAAAAAATACAACGATCCCCAAAAAGCTTTAGCTATGGAGGCGATGATCGAATTTGGACTTAATCAGGGACAGGAACAGTCCGCCGCCCTTGGTTATATTCCCCTACCGAAAAACGTCCGCGAACGAGTAGCCGCCGCTGCCGATGTCATCTATCCCGATTACACAATCAATGTGGATTAGTAGCCGAAAAAATGTATTCAAAGTTACAATAATAGTGGAGAAAGGCCAATTTCGACCTTAGCTACCGCAAACTAGCTGGATTTAAACCCTAATCATGAGTGCGCCCACAGTTTCACCCGACTCAAATTTTAAAGAACGTCCAGAATCGGAAAAAATCCTCGATAAAGGCTTTGTTGGATTAACTACCGCCTTTGCCATCGCTATTGGGGTAATTTTGCTCCTAATTGCCCTAGTGATTTTTATTCGGGCTTTACCGGCGATTCAAACCTTTGGTCTGGGATTTTTGACCAGTAGTGCTTGGAATCCCGTGCGCGGTCGCGAAGAATTCGGAGTTCTGCCCGTTATCTACGGAACTCTCGTTAGTTCTCTGATTGCCCTCCTGATTGCTGTTCCCCTCGGTATCGGTTCAGCCATTTTTTTAAGCGAAGATTTTATTCCCTTAAATGCGCGGACAATTTTGGTTTTTCTCGTACAACTTTTGGCCGCTATTCCCAGTGTTGTTTACGGATTATGGGGTATCTTTGTATTGATTCCTATCCTCAGACCCCTTGGTAACTGGCTAAATGCTAATTTTAGTTGGATTCCTCTGTTTAGTACTCCTTTAGGGGGTCCTGGAATGTTACCGGCGGGGGTTATTTTAGCAATTATGATCCTGCCGATTATTATCGCTATCTCTCGCGACTCTTTGGCCGCTTTACCGCCGGATCTAAGGCAAGCTTCCCTAGGCTTGGGGGCCACCCGTTGGGAAACGATTTTTCGGGTATTAATTCCCGCCGCTTTTTCCGGGATTGTCGGGGGGATTATGTTAGCTTTAGGGCGCGCTTTAGGGGAAACCATGGCAGTAACGATGATTATCGGCAATTCTAACCGCATTAGTGCCTCTATTCTCGCCCCTGCTAACACGATCGCTTCCTTATTGGCTAACCAATTCGCCGAAGCATCGGGAATGCAAGTATCAGCTTTAATGTATGCGGGTTTTGTTCTCTTGGTTTTGACCCTAGTAGTCAATATCTTCGCAGAATTAATCGTTAATCGCGTCAAAGCTAAGTATTAAGCCGTCGGTCGTCAGTTATCAGTTATCAGTTTTGAGTTTTAAGTTTTGAGTATTAAGTGAGCAGTTTGTATTAAGTGTTCATCATCAAATGGCAGTTTACTGCTGTCTTTTCACTTTTCACTGTTTACTAATCACTGATAACTGATTACTGTTCACTGATTACTGATAACTGATTACTGTTTAAGTAGCTGGTTATAATTAAATTAAAAATGGATTTTAGCTTCGATCCTCCCTTAATCCCCCCTTAATCCTAGGCTTGATTCATAGTAGGGTTGATTCATGAATCAACCCTACCCTTAATCCCCCCTTGATAAGGGGGGTGTCTGACAACTTTTAACACCTACCTACTTACTGTTCACTGATAACTGATAACTGATAACTGATAACTGATATGGATAGTGCGAATTTAGGCAATAATCTCAAAAAGAAACCGAGTAGTCCTCGATCGCTATTGGGGACAATTATGACCGTCCTATCGGGTTTATGTTTAGCCGTCACCGTGATTCCCCTTTTTGCCGTCCTAGGCTTCGTTTTTGTGCAAGGGGTGGGCCGTTTAAACGCCAATCTCTTTACCAAATTACCGCCACCGCCGGGGTTAGGAGGAGGAGGCATCGCTAACGCCATTTTAGGGACAATTATCGTCGTCGCCCTGGCCACAGCGATCGCAGTTCCCATTGGCGTTTTAGCGGCGGTTTATCTCTCGGAATTTAGCGGTGATAACAAACTTGCCCAGGGTGTGCGCTTTGCTACCAACGTTTTAGCGGGTGTCCCTTCGATTATTGTCGGGGTTTTCGCCTACGGTTTGCTAGTTGCCCCCTTATTTGGCGAAGGAACAGCCCTTTTAGGCTTTTCTGCCCTTGCCGGTTCGATCGGTTTAGCGGTGTTAATGTTACCCACTATTATTAGAACCACCGATGAGGCTTTAAAAATCGTTCCCCAAGACATCCGCTGGGCGGCCATGGGTTTAGGGGCCTATAACTACCAAACCGTCCTAAAAATCGTCCTTCCTGCCGCAGTTCCCGCTATTTTAACCGGTGTGACTTTAGCAATTGCTAGGGCTGCCGGGGAAACCGCCTCCTTAATTTTTACGGCATTATTCTCTAACTTTTGGCCCCGGGGTGTCTTTGAACCGATTGCCACCCTTTCGGTCTTAGTTTTCAACTTTGCTACTGCCCCTTTTGCCCCCCAACAGCAATTAGCTTGGGCAGGTGCTTTAATTCTGGTGCTTTTGGTGTTGTTAACTAACATTTTATCCCGTTTAGCTACGCGCCAGAAAACCTATTAAGTCAAGGAAAAAGTGAAAAGGAAAAAGGGATATTTAAGGAAAAATCTATCTATCTTTCCAATTCCTCAATTAGCCAAACTCAAGGTAAATAATTTATGCTAACTAACTCTAACTCCCATTCTACAGGAACCGTTTTAAAGGTCGATAAGGCTGATATTTACTATGGTAATTATCGGGCAGTACGAGACGTTTCCATCGATATTCCCAAAAATAAAGTCACCGCTTTTATCGGACCCTCTGGCTGTGGAAAAAGTACCATTCTCAGGTGTTTTAATCGTCTCAATGATTTAATTCACGGTTTTCGTATTGACGGCAAAGTTTTTTATCATAACCAAGATATTTACTCTCAAGAGGTGGATCCTGTCGAAGTAAGAAAATACATTGGTATGGTGTTCCAGCGCCCTAATCCTTTTCCCAAATCCATTTATGATAATGTGGTTTACGGAGCGCGCTTAAATGGTTATAAAGGGGATTTGGATGAATTAGTAGAAACTTCCCTGCGTCGGGCTGCTCTCTGGGAAGAAGTAAAAGATAAACTGAAAGAAAGCGGTTTTTCCCTATCGGGGGGACAACAACAAAGATTATGTATTGCTCGCGCTATTGCCGCTCAACCAGAAGTATTATTAATGGATGAACCCTGTTCGGCACTCGATCCGATTTCAACTTTAAAAGTTGAGGAATTAATGCACGAATTAAAAGAACGTTACACGATTATTATTGTTACTCACAATATGCAACAAGCCACAAGAGTAGCAGATTTAACGGCTTTTTATAACGCTGAAGCCACCGATAAAGGTGGCAAAATTGGTTATCTAGTCGAGTTTGATCATACGGACAAAATCTTCGGTGATCCTCAAGAACAAGCAACTAAAGATTATGTTAGTGGACGTTTTGGCTAAATCCAGTTATCAGTTATCAGTTATCAGTTATCAGCTTTTTTCTTCCCTCTCCTCCTCTCCCTTCTCCCTTTTCCCCAACACTATTCCTTTAAAGATTATGTATAGTAGCGATGTTGTCACCGATGCGGTTTTGAGAACCAAAAACTTAAATGTTTACTACGGTTCTAATCTCGCTGTTCGTGATGTTAACCTTGATATTCCTGAGAAAAAAGCGGTCGCTTTTATCGGTCCCTCTGGCTGCGGGAAAAGTACGGTTTTGCGCTGTTTTAATCGCATGAATGATCTGGTTAAAAGTGCCAAAATTGAGGGAAAAGTTACCTTTCGCGGTCAAGATATTTATGGTAATTCCGTTAATCCTATCGGGTTACGCAGTCGTATTGGTATGGTTTTTCAGAAACCGAATCCTTTTCCTAAATCTATCTATGAAAATATCGCTTTTGGGGCGCGCTTAAATGGTTACATCGGCGATATGGATCAATTAGTGGAAGAATCTTTAAAAAAAGCCGTTCTCTGGGATGATGTTAAAGATAAACTCAAAGAAAGTGGTTTAGCTTTATCGGGGGGACAACAACAAAGGTTATGTATTGCCCGCGCTATTGCGGTTAAACCAGAAGTTGTTTTAATGGATGAACCCTGTGCGGCACTCGATCCGATTTCTACCCTAAAAATTGAGGAATTAATTCACGAATTAAAAACCCAATATACTATAGTTATTGTCACTCATAATATGCAACAAGCGTCGCGGGTTTCTGATTTAACGGCTTTTTATAATGCTGAACCGACCCCAAAAGGCGGTAAAGTGGGCTATTTAGTGGAATATGATCGCACCGAGGTAATCTTTCAAAATCCCGCTCAAGAGTCCACTAGAGATTATGTTAGCGGTCGTTTTGGTTAAAGGATTAATAATTAATCGTTATTCACGACCCCGGGATAGATTAATTTTTTCCCCAGGGAATGATTGAAAAACGATTAACTTAACTGATTGCGAAAACGTTTGGCACTAATAGTTAAAAGTATGACAGCGAAACCAATCAGAGCCAATACATGAACCCATAAAGCTTCTAAACCAACACCTTTTAAAAGAATACCGCGGATAATAGCTATGTAGTGACGGAGAGGATTAAAAAGAGAGAGATATTGAAAAAATGGCGGCATCGTTTCAATAGGTGCGATCGCTCCTGATAATTGTACCATGGGTAAATTGATAAAAAAGGTGGTTAAAACTACCTGCTGTTGGGATTGACAGAGTGTCGCTAACATAATACCGACACCAATACTAACAAAAATATAGAGACTAGCTAAAGCCATAAATAGGAAAAAGTTGCCCCGAAATGGCACATTAAAAATCACTTTACCGATGGTTAATGCTAACAAAACATCACCCAAAAGGAGGATGAATAAAGGCACAACTTTAGCTAACAAAATCTCCCAAGCAGCGGCAGGAGTCATCAGTAATTGTTCGAGAGTTCCCGTATCTTTTTCTTTAACAACGGTGATAGAAGAAACGATCGAACCGATTAAAGTTAATACTAATCCCATGACTCCGGGGACAAAAAACCAACTGCTAGAAAGTCCGGGATTATAAAAGAAAATTACTTGTGTTGAGATGGGAAGTGGCCGATTTTGATTAACTTTTCCCGTGCCGAATTCTTGCACAATTTGATTGATATAACCCTTAGCAATTCCTGCGGTATTGGCATCCACTCCATCGATAAAAACTTGAATAGATGCGGTTTTTTCTTGGGTGAGATTGCGACTAAATTCGGGGGGAATTATCAAACCGGCGGTTAATTTTCCTGTTTCCACCTGTTGGGTTAATGTCTTCTCATCAAAAGTGATTATTTCGGCATCAAAAATCTGATTTTCGGTAAAAGCAGCGCTGAGGGAGCGACTTTCAGCAGTAGCTGCATAATCGACTATTCCTAATTTAATATGATGAACATCGGGATTAAGCGCAAATCCATAAATTAATAGTTGAATAGTTGGGGGGAAAATCAAGATAATAATTAACTGTTTGTTGCGTAATATCTGGCGAATTTCTTTAATAACTAAAGATAAAAAACGACCTGTAAATAATTGCTTAAACATCTTATTATTCTCCTAACTGCATTCTTGATAGAGCTTTTATTGCCAATAAAAATAAGACCATTCCCAAGAGGAAAATGATAACTAAATTATTGCCAATACCCGCCCAACCCACACCCCTGACAAAAGCATCTCTAGTAATTTCGATATAATAACGAGCGGGAACTATATTTGAAACTAAAGAGAGGGGAAAGGGAATATTACTTAACGGATAAATAAAACCACTGAGTAATAAAGCAGTGAGAAAACCCACTAAAGAAACACCTTGCACCGCAGAATTTTGATTACCGGTACGCGCACCTAACATTAATCCAAACATCACACTGGCCCATAAATAGAGGATAGTTCCTAACAGTAATGGCATTGGATCACCGGCAAAATTTAATTGAAAAATTAGACTTCCTAAACCCATAACTCCGATAGCGATTCCGATTCCTACTATTAGATAAGCGAGGGATTTACCTAGTATTAATTCTTCGGCAGTGAGAGCGGAGGCATAAACTTGTAAAATTGTGCCTTTTTCCTTTTCTCGTACCATAGCGATCGCTGATAAAAGTGAGGGAAAAATCCATAAAACCACAGCATAAACCCCCGGCACAATATAGAGAGATTCTTGTCGTCCCGGATTAAACCAAAGTGGGGTGGCAGTTTCGATGGGAATAGGGGAGGAAATTAAGTTTTCTGCTTGTAAAAAAGAGCGGGTAGTCGCTTTAATCGCATTGCGAATAATTCGGGCATTATTAGCATCTGTACCATCAACAATTGCTTGAATTTCGGCAGTTTTATTGGCTTGTAAATTACGACTAAAATCGGGAGGAATCACAACAATTGCCCTAGCAATACCTCGATCTAAAGCGGTTTCAGGGTTGCCTTCCCAAACCACGGGAATAAATAAATTAGTGGCGAACAAGCGATCGCTATAATTTTGACTAAAAACTGTTCGATCTTGATCTTGCACTAAAACCGGTATATCTTTCGCCTCTAAACGAATAGCAAAACCAAAGATAAAAAGAGTCATCACGGGCAAAATGAAAGCGAGGGCAAGGGTAAGTCGATCACGACTAAACTGCACTAATTCCTTACGACATTGGGAGAGAATTCGTTTCATTAAATTGCCCGATTAAGGATAAATTTTTACGGCATTTTTAGGGAACTTATTCAGCAAGCTCTATATAATTCTCAGTAGAGGGACAGATAAAAAGCTCTAAAGGGATTGTAACCGATGACGGATGAAAGATTAGAACGGATCGAGAGCATACTACAGGCTACCGTTGTCCTCACGCAACAGAATCGAGAAGATATAGCACAGCTAACCCGTGAGGTTAGGACAATAGCAGCGAGTCTGGAACGAACCAACGAGCGCTTAAATCAATTTATCACTCAAGCTGAGAGCGATCGGCAGTTTTTCCGTAACGAAGTCACTGGTATCCGTACAGAAGTTAAGCGAATTGTAGAGCATCTTTTCGGACAATCCCCAGATCAGGAGTAAAGATTAGCCAACAGGTATATAGCGTTTCTCACACCTGTGTGGCACAGTTAAACCTTTGCTGATTAAGCTTTTCACCATCGACAATGTACCTCTTGCGAACAGGAAACGCTATATATGGAACCTGCGTAGGAATAACATCCCAGGGAGACAATGGCTCTGTAGAAGGAGTGGACTAACCCTAAATGGGACAATATAGAAGTTACGCATTGACAGAAAGCCTCAAATAGGCATAGCAAGTTTATGCGAACATAGTCTCCGTAATATTCTCCATAATAAATTGGCGAATAACAGGGATAAATAGCTTTCGGGCAAATTCATAGCAGTTGTTAATCAGTTGATTAAGGCAGGCAGTCTGAAGATGACAGAAAGCACGGAAAGCGCAAAAGAAATGATTACGAATTGCCCACTCATCACTACTACCGAATCACCACCAAGCGCGTGAGAACCGATTTATCGAGAGACGCGACACCTGTCTACGACACGCTGTCTGTTGACTTCCAGAAAAATCTTTCTTACGATAGGTAGAACAAAATCTCTGACAAAATATATGTTTATTTTGACTAATAAGGCTTTAAATGCCTTTTTCGTCTCGATTTCCGCCGTCTTTCTTAGTTCGACCGCGAGCCTCGCCCAATCCCATAGTAGTCATCATCATATTATGGTCGGGATAGACGGACTCCCGACTCTAGCCAGCGGGACTTATAAAGCTCTGGCCAATCCGAACTATGGGAGACTATCGCTTCTGTTCCCGCATCAACATGAACCCGTCAATATCAGTCATTTCCACGCCATCGGTATTTATAGTTACACGGGGGAGGCAACGAACGCGACAGTGGTAGAGACCAGTACCAATAACCGATTGCCCGAAACACGGTTCAACCTATCCCCGATCCCCCTGTTTCCGGGTAGCGGCGTTTTTGCGGGAAAGAATATTAGCCAGAAAACGGACGATCATATGTATTCGGATTTGAAAATACGTCCGGTCGCCCATTTAACCGACGATCTCGCCGATCCTTACGTGAACGCAATTTATAATACGGGAAACGGTCGCTGGAAGGACTTGTTGGGAGACGAGGCGACGATCGCCCTACAATTAATCGATATCACGCCTGGTTTGACGGTAACGGACGCTTCGGGAATAAATTTGTTTAACGCGGTCAACGATACTTATGTTATCGGGCAAGGAGATTGGTTCGCTTTCACTCCCGTGTTTTCAACAGATGGGAACGCGCCGTTAGGAACCTATTCCGCTACCTTTCGCTTCGTGGATACGAATACCGCAAACGGTCGTACCCCGCTATTACCATCGGGAACCTTTAGCCTCGATTTCCAACCGGTTCCCGAATCCTCTACCTTGCCCGGAATCGTTCTCTTGGGTTCGCTCGGTCTTCTCGGCGGAGTAAAAAGGCAAAAAAAGAACAATAGCCGATAATCCGTCCAAAATGTTAGGACTTTTCTAATCTAACGACCTACCATTGTAGGGAACCTGCGTAGGAATAACATCCCACGGAGACAATGGCTCTGTAGAAGGAGCGGACTAACCCTAAATGGTACAATATTAAAGAGCAGGTCTCTATTATCCAAGTTATCGGCAAAAAACTTGATCAATCCTCATTAATTCTCTGCACAACGCTGATCAATGCGTCTTCTAAAGAAAAGGGAAGCAAACGCAAGGATTGTACCTGTATTCCCGCGGTGCTGACAATCTTTTTTATCTCTGGAATTTCCCTGTCGGGATGATCGAGAGTGAGGTGCAAGCAATCGCCAAAAATCGAGACGCGCCAAGCTTGTAAACGGGTTTTGAAAATTTCTGCCGCTTGTTGCACTCGATCGAGACGTAATTCGATTAATTGCCCCGGTTGTGCTGCTTTAATTTGACTGGGGGAACCTTGCATCACCACTTCTCCAGCTACCATAAAACCCAGACGATTGCATTGTTCCGCTTCTTCGAGATAATGGGTTGTCACTAATACCGCAGTTCCCTGACGAGCCAAATCATTAATTAGGGTCTGCTGAAAAAGTTTTTCCTAGGGGCAGGGTGTAGGGTGTGGGGTGTGGGGTGTGGGGTTTTACCGATTTTGAGGGGGTCAATTACCTAATTTTCAGGGAAAAAGTCCCTGAATTTACCCCTGATCACTCC
>NZ_JAPZRB010000357.1:0-6777 GCF_027531105.1 Microcystis sp. LE18-22.4A | reverse complement strand
TTTTCGGTCAGCAAAAAAGGCTCAAACCATTACGGGACAAAGGGTTAACCTCGATTTATGATTTTCCTTGATATATCTGGGTTTCAGCGATTTTGGGCTTCTCGAAGTAAATCCCAAGCGGGGATTGGAGTTGAGGCTTTTCTCAATTTGTTTTTTGTCTAAGTCCCAATAGAAGATCGATTTTTCAACCTGCTCCAAGAAATCATAACAATTATTGTGTGTTGGGTTTCGTTCCTCAACCCAACCTACTACTACTACAGGCTAATGGCGATAATTCCGCTAGAAAGTATGAGAATGTGTCTGACATTCCTGACAGGGGGTGAGTATTGGTATCATGATTAAAAGTAAGGATATAGATAGGGTTTGCGGCAAAAAGTAGGGGCGAAGCATTCGGATAGAAAATCTACGGTTTCACCGATAGGTTATTGCCCGAATGCTTCGCCCCTACAGGACGCGGGCCGATGAAGACGCAAGGTTTTGAACGACGATTCTCTCAAAATTTGCACCTGTTTCGCTCGTAAAGCCACAAAACTCTTACCTTGCCTACATTTCACATTTATTCAGCAAACCCTAGATATAACTTAATCCATCGCTTTTCTTGATTGAGATTAAACTAATGTTTGTGTTGTTGATCAGTGAGGTAAACTAATGACTACAGTTGAATTAAAACAAGCGAAAAATCAACTTAAATGAGTTATTGGAAGCTGTACTTAAAGGTGAAGAAATTATCATCACAGAAAATAATGAATCTGTAGTTAAATTAAGTCCTGTAAAGTTAGCCAAGAAACCACCGCTTCAACCGAGAAGTGCTGCGGGAAAATTTTGGATAGCCGATGATTTTGATGCTCCTTTAACTGATTTTGAAGATTATCAATAATTATGCTCAAGTTTTTAATAGATACTCATATATTTCTTTGGTATGTCATTAATAATAAACAATTGAGAGACAACCATAAAATTATGATTAATGAAAGAGAAAATCTAGTTTATCTTAGTTAAGGTAGTTTTTGGAAAATGACGATCAAATATAGTCTGGAAAAATTAACTTTTGATTCACCTTTCCGAGAATTGATTGAGTCACAAATTCAGAGCAATGATTGGCAAATTTTGCCCCTTAATTTACTACATTTTGAACGAGTAGCGCAATTGTCTGTTCAGCATTGTAGTAGATATGTAGGGGGTAAGTTCGCTTATATTACCGGCTCTTCTGGTTTCCGTAGCACCGCTAGAACCACTGAGAACAGAGGACATCACTTTTCGGCAATTCCTGTGAAAGGTTGAATAAAACCATCCACACCGACAAAGGAGGTGAGGGGCGACCAGTTTAAAATATCCTCTAAAATTGATTGATAGCCCTGGACATTGGGATGAAGTCCATCTTGCATTAATCTTTCTTGGCACCACAGATCGCCCCGGTTCATCCAGAGATCAAATAAATCGAGATAGGGAATATTTTGTTCTAGACAAGCTTGTTTAGTGGTTTCCTTAAAACGATACTGATCGCGATGGTTGAAGTAAAAGCAATCTAAAAAGGGCATTTTCCGCTCATCCACGGGAATCATACCTATAAACAAAACCGGGCAAAGAGAACGGGCCCGGCCGAGTAAATGTTCGATTTGAGTTTGAAAAAGATCGTGATCGGTATAAGTACGACCATCGGGCCGGCCTAAACGGGCTGTATCATTAACACCGACGGAGAGAAGAATCAGGTCAGGAAGACGATTGCGAATTTCCCCCCTGAGACGAAATTCCTGTTCTAAGCGTTCGGACACTTGTACCACTCGATCGCCGCGAATCCCCAAATTATACAGGGCATGACCGGCACTTTCCATCCACAAACGACGTAGGCGCTCGGCCCAACCGCCACCCACGGGGTCGCCATAGCCATACACAAGGCTATCACCTAAAGCGACGATTTTGAGGGGATGGGGCATGATTAGGCCTTTGTCTTTAGTAGGTAAACGAGAAAGAGTTTGCATGATCGCTCGATCGAATCGGTTGTCCTTTACACTTGTAAACGAATTTGGTTAAACTGTCCGTGTATTATACTACATTAGAAATTTTTTCCTGCCAGTTAACTCATCTGATATCAGCCAAGCACCAGCACTGACCAGTATAAAACAAGGCCGCCCGATGATCATTCCTTGCCTCCGAGTCATTTCCGGGCTAAATCTACTATAAAATTTATGATTAAAACCTAGATAAATTGATGACTACTCGTTTACGACGTGCGGTTCAAGACCGAGAATTTTTGATTACAGCCGAGATTACTCCCCCGAAAGGGGGTAATGCCAGTCATATGCTAGAAATGGCCCTCTGGCTAAAAAATCGTGTTCATGCGGCTAATATTACCGATGGCAGTCGCGCCGTAGTGCGAATGTCCTCTCTGGCTGCCTCCGCTATTCTCTATCAACACGACATCGAACCCATCTGTCAAATAGCCTGTCGCGATCGCAATGTGATCGGATTACAAGCAGACCTAATGGGCGCTCATGCCTTGGGATTGAGAAATATACTAGCTTTAACTGGAGATCCCGTCAAAGCAGGAGATCACCCCCAGGCTAGAGCAGTTTTTGACCTAGAATCGGTACGTTTGTTAAAATTAATCGATAAATTAAATAAAGGTTTCGACTTTAACGATAAATCTTTACCCGATGGATCCCTAGAACTTTTTGCCGGGGCTGCCGTCGATGTGCAGTCAAAAAGTTGGTCTGGTCTTCAAAGCCGTTTTGAGCGTAAAATCGAAGCGGGAGCGCAGTTTTTTCAAAGTCAATTAGTTACGGATTTCGAGTGCCTTGATAAGTTCATGCAGCAGGTGGCCTCCCTCGCCGATAAACCGGTTCTAGCGGGAATTTTTCTGTTAAAATCAGCTAAAAACGCCGTATTTTTAAATAAAAATGTGCCAGGGGTACAAATTCCCGACCATATCATTCAAAGACTCGCTGATGCACCTCATCCCCTCGAAGAAGGTATCAAAATCGCCGCCGAACAAATAAAATTAGCCCAGCAGTTATGTCAAGGTGTCCACATCATGGCGATTAAACGGGAGGATCTAGTCCCAAAAATTCTCGACGTGGCCGGTATCCCGCCAATACATAACTGAGATTAAAAGTCAATAGTTTTTATAAAAAATTAACTTTCATTTTGACTACTGGTCTTTTGACAAGAATTCTACCCCTAACCTAGGATGGTAAGGCTCAAAGCATCTTCGGGGTTAAAAGCATGGATTCCAATCTAGGTCAAGAAAAAGAGAATAGTTGTGGTAATTCCGGGCGAAAATGGTTGTCGATCGGTATTGCTCCCACTGGTATAATTTCTATTGGCATTGTTCCCATGGGCGTTATTTCCATCGGTATTGTTCCTATGGGAATAGTTTCCATTGGAACCGTGGCCATGGGGACAATTGCGGCCGGTTTTGTTTCCATGGGACTTTTCAGTATTGGTAGCGTTGGGATGGGATTAAATAACGGCCATTTTTCCAATCTTAATTCTCCCCCTGCTGAATCTCCCCATAAACATCATCAGCATTAAAATCAAGATTTGACTAGCAATCATGAATTATTCCATCCGTGCTGCCGTTGCTACCGATGTCAAGGCTATTTTTGACTTAATTGTTGCCTTAGCAGCCTATCAAGAACTCAGCCATTTAATGACAGGAAATAGTCAAGCTTTAGGGGATCATTTATTTGGAGAAAAACCCTACATCGAAGCATTGGTCGCGGAAGTAGAGGGTAGAATAGTCGGTTTTGCCCTATTTTTTGCTAACTATTCCACCTTTATAACTAAACCGGGGATTTATCTGGAAGATATCTTCGTTTTACCCGATTATCGTAGTCAAGGTATCGGGAAAGCTTTACTAATGGCTGTGGCTAAAATTGCCGTCGCTAGGGATGCAGGACTTTTAGAATGGACTGTCTTAGAGTGGAATCAACTGGCGATCGATTTTTATGGAAAAATGGGGGCTAAGGTCTTCAAAGAGTGGCAAATTTGTCGTCTCACCGGGACTGCTTTAACCGAATTGGGTAATAGCGATAAATAAGTCAGTCCCGATGCAACAAGTTACACCGTCAAGCATGAAAATATTCTGATCCTAAATCCGGTTATTAAAAACTGATTATTTATTCCCCCTTTTGCAGGAGTTTCTTTCCTGATATGTGGCCTAGACTCAACGGATGGCCGTATTACTTCAGATCTGATTACTCAATCCAAGCTTTTGGGGGGTAGAACCCCCCAAACCCCCCGTTGGGGGCGTGGCGCCGCCCCCAAACCCCGGAGCGCATTAGTTTTTCGGTGGGCTGCTTACAGGTAGTTGTTAATACTTTTGTACGCATTTGAGAGTGACTGATAATTGCTGATTGTCGGTATTTTTGCAAATGTGAGATGCAGCCTTCCTACCTTCTCCCCACACCCCACACCCCGCTCCCCTGGTGTTAGGCCCAGAGAAACCCTAATAGCTAAAGAAACTGCGCGATTAGATACCAAAGTCCTTCACAGATAGAAGATAATCAATATTTATCAGTATTGGAAGCCTTCAGCATGGTTCATTTAACGCCCAATCCTAGCTATAGTTTAAGTCTCAAGATAGAAATCCCCAATCAAGCGGGAACCTTCGCTTCTGTCCTCAATGCGATCGCCGATGTCGGGGGTAATTTAGGGCAAATTTCTCTGATCGAACGCAATTTAAAGATTAGCACCCGCGAGGTGATGGTTGATGCCGCTAGTACCGACCAAGCGGAACAGATTATCGCTGCGGTTAAAGCTCTACCGGATGTTAAACTCCTGAAAGTTTCCGATCGCACCTTCGATCTCCATCGTCGGGGTAAAATCTCCATTGAGAGTCGTATTCCCCTCACCTCCCAAGATGACCTGGCCATGGCCTACACCCCCGGAGTTGGTCGCATCTGCACCGCTATCGCCCACGACCCCGAACAAGTGTACTCATTGACCATCAAGGGCAACACCGTCGCTGTAGTTACCGATGGTAGCGCGGTATTAGGATTAGGAAATCTCGGGCCGGAGGCTGCCCTACCAGTAATGGAAGGGAAGGCAATGTTATTCAAGGAATTCGCCGGAATTGACGCTTTTCCCATCTGTTTAGCCACCCAAGACCCCGAAGAAATCATCGCAACCGTCAAAAGAATCGCCCCGGTTTTTGGGGGTATTAACCTAGAGGATATCGGCGCTCCACGCTGTTTTGAAATCGAGAAACGTCTGCGAGCGGAATTAAATATTCCCGTTTTCCACGATGATCAACACGGTACAGCGATCGTTTCCCTGGCTGCCCTGATTAATGCCCTCAAATTTGTCAAAAAATCGCTTGATACAGTCAAAATCGTCATTAATGGTGCGGGTGCAGCGGGAATCGCCATCGCTACCCTCTTTAAAACCGCAGGAGCTACAGATATAACCCTCTGTGATTCCCTTGGCATCCTCTCCCAAAAACGGGACGATTTAACCCCAGAAAAACAAGCTTGGGCCGTGGCCGCCACTGGTAAGCTAGGGGATGCTCTTAAAGGCGCTGATGTCTTCTTGGGGGTGAGCGTACCGGGGGTATTGACTCCCGAAATGGTCAAGGGAATGGCTAAAGATGCGATCGTCTTTGCCATGGCTAATCCGATTCCCGAAATTCAACCGGAATTAATCAATGATTTAGTGGCCGTGGTGGCTACCGGACGCAGCGATTATCCCAATCAGATTAACAATGTTCTCGCTTTCCCCGGATTATTTCGCGGGGCCTTGGACTGTCGCGCTAGGGCAATCACCGATAATATGTATCTGGAAGCGGCCAAAGCGATCGCTTCTTTGATCACTCCTGCTAATCTCAATCGAGAGAATATTATTCCCTCGGTTTTTGATAGTCGTGTAGTTACGGCTGTGGCCGCCGCCGTTCAACACGCTGCTCGTCAAGATGGAGTGGCCGGGGAATAATGTAATTATGGTGCAGGAGGGTAAGTAAACCGTGAAACCGATCGATGATATTCCCGAAGCTTTGCGGGACAACCAGTACACAAAAACTACTAATCCTAATGGTCTAATAGCGATCGCAAGCGGTTTACTTGCTCTGGTGGGAACCGGCCTAATTGCCATAGCAGTCTTGAATCGTCCCCCTGCTTCCGTAAAAAAACCGGTTATTAATCCATCCCCCCCGATTAAAGCCACTCCTAGCCCCATTGAGAACATTCTAGGTCATTTACCCTATCAAGAGGCCCCAGAGACGGAATTAGCCCCCATTACTGGGGATGGTGCTATGCGTTTAAGGAAACCGGCAGCCAAGGCTTTTATCGAGATGCAGAGTGACGCGAGAAGGTCGGGGGTGATTTTAATGCCGATTTCCGCATTTCGATCGAAAGCAACCCAAGAAAAGCTCTTTTTTGAAGTTAAAAAACAACGCAATCAGCAAACCCGCAAACGAGCAGAAGTGAGCGCACCTCCGGGTTACAGCGAACATCATACTGGTTATGCGATCGATATTGGCGATGGTAGCGCTCCCGCAACTAATTTAAGTAGCAGTTTTGCTAATACTGCCGCTTTTCGTTGGTTGCAAAATAACGCTGCCCAGTATAGTTTCGAGTTATCTTTCCCCGAAAATAATCTCCAGGGTATTAATTATGAACCCTGGCACTGGCGTTTTGTCGGGGATAGTGACAGTTTAGAAACTTTTTATAAGGCCCAACAATTAGGAAAACAAAAATAAACGTAGGGTGCGTTAGGCATCCATTGTTTTTAGGGAAAAAATCAAGGTCTAAATATTGCCGTAACGCACCAACTTTTTAGAAA
>NZ_JAPZRB010000628.1:0-2003 GCF_027531105.1 Microcystis sp. LE18-22.4A | reverse complement strand
ACTGTTCCTCCCATCGAGATATATTCTGAATCGTAAGTTATAACTATTATAATCTCATTTCTCTTTGTGATCAGGTTCAAGATTTTCTAGTTTTTGACTGCTATAAGCATTAATACTCATTGCACAAGTGAGATGCTCCCTAAATAAATCTCTCACTTGTTCTCGATAACAAGATGTTATTATTTTTTTTAGACCTAACTTTTTGAAGTTTGCAGCAAAATACTTAAAAAAGTTACTAATTCGGGGGTCATCGCAATTGCAATAAACTACTTTATTTTCAAAATGACTTTTATAATGTTGCAACTCACTTTCTATATCTGAAAGTTGTGTATAAAACTCGTCACTTTTTAATTTTTTAGCATTTTGCAATAATTTATTTGTTGCATTTCTTACCATGTTCAACCTTTTTTGATTTAATAAATGTTTTGTTTTTAGTTATTTACTTTTGCTTATCTGATTAAATATTTCACTGCCTAATACTTGAAGAGAGGTTTTAGAAATTTCAAGCATAATATAAAACATTTTTTTGATAAGTAGGGAGGCACAATTATTTGTAGGATGGGTTAGCGGTAACGTAACATGATCGGGGGTTGGGTTTCATGCTTCTAACTTCACAGTTTCCATCAATGTGCATGGTGCGTTCCCCAAAAGCGAGCGCTTTGTAGCAGGACTTGCATTAGGGAACGCACCCTACGGCGATAGCGATCGCCTCTCCTTATCCCCAAAAAGCGATCGCCCTTGGCGTTCCCATCCCAAGCAATGACAATTTTAAAGTTTAATCAACAAGATGACAGCGATCGCACTACAAGATCGGCAATCATAGTTCAATTCCATTGATCCAAATTTCATACTCGCTTATATCAACTTCATCATTCCAAACGATTCCGCTACCTGATGGATCAAGTTGAAAGTTTTTAAAGAAAGCATAGTTTTTAAGGGAAGAAAACATCGTTTTTTCTAGTAGATTTTCACAGTTATATTTTCTAGCTTGATGATTAGAAAAATGCACCAATAGAGTATAATTTTCAATGATTTCGGCTGATGTTATTTTGGGATAAAGCATTGTTTTATTTCAAAGGTGGTAATTTATTAAATTCTTGAGTGTTCCACATTTTCAATAATTCTGATTGATAGATTGTTGCCCATTCTACAACCATTTTTGTGGCTCTATTAGGTAAGTCTCCTTCAATGATTTCTAAGGTTTCCAGATTAAATAGGGCGTTATATTCTCCATAAATCGCATGAAAATGGGGAGGTGGATGATCGGCAAAAAAGATTTTAATGATAATTCCATAAAATCGAGTAATTTCTGGCATAAATCTATTTTTATAAGTCTTGCTTTATGACAAAAATATTATAACAAAGCTTGTTGGGTTTTGTTACCTCGACCTAAACGACAAGATCAGCGATCTGCTACGCAGTGCCTTCGGCATCGCCTCTCCTTATCCCCAAAGAGCGATCGCCAGTGACGTTCCTATCCCAAGCAATGGCAGTTTTAAAGTTTAATCAAGAAGATTACGGCGATCGCACTACGTTCTTCGGCATCGCACTGACAGCTGCCATCAATGTGCATGGTGCGTTCCCAAAAATCGATCGCTGGAGTAGCAGGACTTGCATTAGGGAACGCACCCTAGGACTGAGTTATACATTGTTTTTCTTTGTCAGTTAAATCAATATATTCAGTTTGTATTCGTTTATTCTTGATTAGTATTCTAAAATAAGGACATTTCCCATTTACTGATAAATCTTTATCATCATTCCCTTTCCTGAATTTAATTATTTCAAATTGGTCGGGATTGAATTTATGTAAAAATGTTATTGGTACACCCATAACCCCCTTGAAGTCTAGGGGAATGTCTTGAGTTTTATTGACATTAATTCCATCATAATTGTCATATTTTGGATATTCAGCTTCATTGCCAAAATATCTTTTTGTGAGAGCCATATCTTCCTGTCGTTTTGATGTGTCTAAGTTGGTTAACCATAAACAATTATTTGGAGAA
>NZ_JAPZRB010000383.1:0-3317 GCF_027531105.1 Microcystis sp. LE18-22.4A | reverse complement strand
ATTCTTGACGGCTAAATTCTCAACCACAATCGTTTGGTTTTCACGAACTAATTGAGTGGTTAGCTTGTGTAAATGGTCTTTTCTGCTATCGGTGATTTGAGCGTGAATTTTGGCTACTTTGATTCTTGCTTTTTCCCGATTTTTTGACCCTTTCTGTTTTCTAGAAAGGCTTTTTTGGGCCTTTCGCAGTCTCCGATAATGTTTCTTAAAATGCTTAGGATTAGATACCTTGTCTCCATCGCTGGTAATCACGAGGCTACTAATTCCTAAGTCAATTCCGATGGCTTTATCTGTTACTGGTAATGGCTTAATTGTTGGGTCATCAAATCTTATTGAAATATGCCAACGTCCAGAAGGATGTAATCTGACTGTTACTGTGCTTGGTTCACAGCTTTCTGGTATTTGTCTTGACCATCGAATAGGTAAAGGTTCTGTGCATTTAGCTAAATAGATTTGTTTGTCTTTAAATTTAAAAGCAGATTTGGTAAATTCGGCACTTCCTCCCTGATGTTTTTTCTTAAAGTTAGGATAATTAGTACGACCAGCAAAGAAATTAGTGAAAGCTGTTTGTAAATGTCTTAACCCTTGTTGTAAAGGTACACAGCTTACTTCATTGAGAAAGTTTAATTCTTCTTGCTTTTTCCAATCGGTTAGCATTGAAGAAGTTTGAGCGTAGCCTACTCTTTCTTGCTTTTCGTACCATGCTTGTGTTCGTTCGTGGAGAGCTTTGTTGTAAACTAATCTTACACAGCCCAATGTGCGCCGCAATAGCGACTCTTGTTCTGGTGTGGGGTAAAATCGAAACGAATAGGCTTTTTCCATACCTCACATTTTAGCATATATTTCGTCAATGTGCTAATATTTAACAGTAAAGCCGTCGTAGAACGACGGGGTTTCAGACCCAAAATTTCCGATGAAAAAAGTACTTGTTATTTTAATTCTGTCTTTTCTGAGCGAACAAATATCAATAAAATCACCAATTTCTGGCAATCAAACCCTCAATAATTTAGCCGTAGCTAACAACAATAATCGTCCCACTCCCCAGAAAAAACCTAGTCCTTCTCCACAGTTTCGGTGCGATGGTAGAACTCACTGTTCCCAGATGACCTCCTGTGCAGAAGCGACTTTTTTCTTGAGAAATTGCCCCAATGTCAAAATGGATGGAGACGGTGATGGAGTTCCCTGTGAAAGTCAATGGTGTGGAAAAAAATCCTCAGAAAAATGTTGGGAAAGTTCTCAAAATAACTAATTTTGTTTCCTCACCCCAATTCTCTCACTTAAAGAATCGGGGTGAAAACAATCAAGAAGCAGTAATCACGGGAGAATTAAGATATTGATAATTCCAGTCCGATTGTTGCCAAACGCGACCATCAAGGGCAATTTGTTCGATTAAACTAGCTAATCGTAAAGCTTTTAAAGCTTGTTCCCCACCGACAGAAGGTTGGTCCCCACCGCGCACACAATGAACAAAATGTTCTAATTCCGCGTGTAGGGGTTCAATATTGCTAGTATAAACCTTTTCAATTAAACCATCTTGACGGTAGAGAACTTGACCGTAATCGGTGCTATAGTTAGCGGTGGTTTGCCGGTGAATGAGGATTTCATTATTGAGAAAATCCGCTTCCGTGAGAGAATTTTTACAGTGGGCTGCTAAACGACGAATCTTGCGATGAGTCACCTTACTAGCGGTTAAATTAGCCACTACTCCATTACTAAAACCAAGGGTTGCAGTGACATAATCGAGATAACCGGAATCAGTGGCAGCGCGACTACCACTAGCGGTTAATTTCACCACGGGAGCGGAGACTAATTCTAAAATTAAATCTATATCGTGGATCATTAAATCTAACACCACCGACACATCATTAGCGCGTTGGGAATAGGGACTCATGCGATGGGATTCAATCGCTAAAATCTCCTCGGTTTTCAAGACCTTCGATAACTCTTGGAAAGCGGGATTAAAACGCTCGATATGACCCACTTGCAGAATACAATCGTGATCGGCTGCCGCGTTGACTAAAGATTCCGCTTCACTAATACTAGCGGCGATCGGTTTCTCGATCAAGGTATGTACTCCCCCTTGCAGACAGTCCATCCCGACTCGATGGTGTAACCGCGTGGGGACAGCGATACAAACCGCATCTACCCTAGGTAAGAGATCTAAATAATTTTCAAAAAAACGGACTCGGTATTTACTGGCAGTTTCCAGTCCCTTTTCGACGTTGACATCGGCCACCCCGACGAATTCCACGTCTTTTAATAAACTCAGGATGCGACTATGGTGTTGTCCCATGTTACCGACCCCGATAATCCCGACTTTAATCGGTTTGAGTTGATTTCTGTTACCCGGAAAGTTTACTGGTTGATTGGACATGAATTTTAGACTCCTGTGTTCACACTCCCCACACCACTTGATTAGATTAATCAAGCTGATTTTGTCGATGAATTACCAAGATGGTATCATGGTTATCCAGATTCTGACACGATGTCGGTGTCAATGGGGGTTCTAAGAAGATTTTCTGATTTCACCTGCGGGTTTTCACTCCTAAATGCTTATCAAAAAATCATCCCTGAGTAGCGAGGACTACATTCGGCTAAATTTTAACTATGGACAATTCAACGGATTTTAACTCCTTACGGGGATTAAGTGTTTTTTTGCTAGGAATGATGGGATCTGGCAAATCCACCCTGGGAGAGTTGCTTTCCCGACGGTTACAATATCGTTTTTTTGATACAGATATATTAATAGAAAGGGTCGCGGGAAAGAAAATCAGGGAAATTTTTGCCGACGAGGGAGAAGCGACTTTTCGGGAGTTAGAAACCCAAGTTTTAGCCGAATTATCCTCTCTGACTAAAACTGTGATTGCCACCGGGGGAGGGATGGTTTTAAAACCGATGAATTGGAGTTATCTTCGTCACGGTTTAATGATTTGGTTAGATGTTCCTCTCGAAGTCTTGGTTAAACGTTTAAAAAAAGATACCTCTCGTCCCTTGTTGGAGTCCACTGATTTAGAAAGTAAACTGGAATTATTATTAGAACAAAGACGAGGACTTTATGCAGAAGCAGATCTTCGGATTGTTGTTTCTGACCTAGATACACCTACTCATATCGTTGAGAAAATTTTAACAGCAATACCGACGGTGATTAAAGATTTTCATCCAGAAAGAGACAATAACTAGGGTTTGCTGAAAAAGCTTTTCCTGGGGGCAGGGTGTGGGGTGTGGGGTGTGGGGTGTGGGGTTTTACCGATTTTGAGGTAGTCAATTACCTAATTTTCAGGGAAAAAGTACCTGAATTTTCCCCCCGATCCCCGCAA
>NZ_JAPZRB010000250.1:0-9635 GCF_027531105.1 Microcystis sp. LE18-22.4A | reverse complement strand
GAGGGGGTCAATTACCTAATTTTCAGGGAAAAAGTCCAGGGATTTTTCCCCCGATCACTCCCAGATCCATTACTTTTTGATGGCCAAAAGGTCTAAAAGTTTTACCCAACAAGGTTTTTAGATTTATTCAGCAAACCCTATACTATTTCTTGATTTCGCGGGCCATTTTCAGGAAAGGATTGATATTGTCATCGTTAGCGCGACGAACGTTATCATTAGCAGCGTTAGCCTTACTATTAGCCTCGGAAGTAGCCGATTTTGCCACAATACCGTTATCGGTGACTTTGCTGACTTCCATAGAAGAAATCTGTTTAATCGATTCGCCACCCTTTTTATTCGAGGCAGTTTTCGGGAAAGTACGTCGGATCGTGATCGGTGTCCGCATAAAGTCGATATCACCGAGAGTTTTAGCGTCATCGGGTTCCAAGTAAAAAGCCTCTTTCGGTTCCGGTGCGCTCATATCCATCGGTTCATCGACGTATTTCGTCTTATTGCCAAACAGGCCAAAGAATCCAGCCATTTTCTCGCTCTCCTAAATAAATATATTTACCATAAATTGCTGCTGATTGTTAAATCATATCAATATTTATGACAAAAAGCCAGGTAGCCATCTATCAGTTATCAGTGATCAGTTATCAGATGTGAGTTTTCAGTTCACTGATTACTGTTTACTGTTTACTGATCACTGAAAAGCTTCCCACACCCTACACCCCACACCCCACACCCCAATCAACGCTGTTCTAACCTACGACTGGCTAGGGACATAGAATAACAGAAAATCCAGTAAATAAACGCCAAAAATAGATAAACCTCTGGATAATCGCCGATAAATTTCGGATTAGCTAAAACCGATCCTGCCATACCCAAGAGGTCCACCAATCCCACGATCGCCAGTAGGGAAGTATCCTTAAATAAACTGATAAATTGACCGACAATAGCGGGAATGACCGCTTTTAAAGCTTGGGGTAGAACGATCAATAATAAAACGAAAATCGGTTTTAAACCCAAGGCTTTGGCCGCTTCAATTTGACCTTTGGGAATCGCTTGTAAACCACCGCGGACATTTTCGGCCAGATAGGCTGCTGCAAAAAGGGTAAATCCGGCGATCGCTCTGATCACCCGTTCCGGTCTCGTCCCGGCGGGTAAAATTAAAGGTAACATCACCTGAGCCATGAATAAAATTCCCAACAAAGGTAAACCGCGCAATAATTCGATATAGCCAATAGATAGCCAACGAATTGCCGGTAATTCACTCTGTCTCCCCAGGGCTAATAATACCCCCAAGGGGAAAGATAAAATCATACTGGCGATCGCTACTAATAAAGTTAAGATTAAACCACTGAGATCATCGAGGGGAATTGCCTTTAAAAATAATCCCCCCAATAGCAACCAAGCGATTAAAGGTAAAGTCAATAACCAGAGCAATCCCCACCAGCGTTGGAGAAAAGCGGGGCAATTGGGGAAGCGACCCCGGTTTAATTGCCAAGAAAACAGTGATAAAGCCGCAATTATCGTTAAAATCAGCCAAATTCGCCATATTGACTGTTCTGGATAACGACCGACCACAAATAAACCGATATTTTCCGTCACTACAGCCCATTTTGCCTGATTTATCGCCCAATCGAGAAAACTTAAGCCCCCCCAGAGGCTGAGAAATAGACCCGCAAGGGTTAAGATGACGTTGTACCAAGTGTTAAAGAGATTTTTTCTTAACCAGAGTCCCATAAAATTCCCTAACCTCTACAGTGGTGATCCTCGTACTTATTCAGTACAATGGTGCTATTAGAAAAATTCAGACTGATTTTCGACCATGAACAGTTGCATTTTAATGGCTAAAATTGTCCGTCGTCCCGAATTACGTTATACCCAAGATAATCAAACTCCCTACGCTCAAATGTTAGTCGAGTTTTCTGCCAATCGTGCCGAGGCAACCCCGACTAATTTAAGGGCCGTAGCTTGGGGAAATTTGGCCTCAGAAGTCGCTCAGAACTATCATGAAGGTGATCAGGTAATTTTGGAAGGTCGTCTCTCGATGCAGACGATCGATCGTCCCGAAGGTTTTAAGGAAAAACGGGCCGAATTAGTCATTAGTCATCTCTATCATCTTGACGGTAGCGTGAGTAGCGGTGAAATGGCAGCCCCGACTCCAGAAAAAGTCGTACCAATCAATGCCCACAAATCGAATAAAACCGAGGTGGAAAAACCCGTCGCACCTGTCTCCACCGGGGATTTTGAATATGACGCATCCTATGAACTTTCTAATCCTTCCGCTTGGCAACCTTCTGACACATCGGTGGAGGAAAATTTAGACGATATTCCTTTCTAATCACCCCGACAGAATTAATGGCTCTTCTCGATTTTGTCTGATAATTTTTGCCTATGGAATCGTGAAATGCTGATCAGGCAAGACTTTAAGCACTATTTGGCGGATATTCTATCAGTATAGACCTCGTTTTCACACAGAAACCAGAAGAGCCAGTTCTTGCCTTCTAACCCCCCAACTCCCCACCATTGATACTTTTCTTTTGTTGAACGTAGCTCTGAAAATCGGCGAGGGTCAGTTCATCTAACCACTGGTGTCGCTCGGCGGTGTAATCGCCATGGCCGACTTCCAATTGTTGCAGGAAGCGGAGCATTCCCACCACCCCTAAAGAGTCAACTAAAGCTTGATATCCTTGTTTTCTCAGTTCAGCTAATTTCATTGCCATCCTCCTTTGACACTCCCATCGCTAAAAGCGAGGGATTCTCTACCATTACGTTAATTGAATCTCTATATTGTTGAGCTTTTCGCAGCAGCCTGTCATCGGTGGTCAGGAAAATATCAGCGCCCCCCGCTTCAGCAAAAGCCAGATGTAAGGCATCATAAAACTTAAAACCCAGTTGGGAGGTACGGAGTAGGGGCAATTCATGAATTGCCCCTACTGGCGATGGGCGTTTCCCTCGATACCATCCAACGGGCAGCTTCTACAGTAGCTTCTTGCCAAAATTCGGCATCAGTAGCAGCTATATCTGAATAATCGATATCAGAATCTTTCATCTGACCAAGTAGCTTTAATTGTTCCTCTCTCGACATACTCATAATAAATAATCACCTAAGTAGGTAGGCGTTAAAAATCATCAGATCCCCCCGCCTATCGGCACCCCCCTTATCAAGCTATCCATTAGTCACATCTTTCTTAACATAAAATTTGACAAAAAGAGAAAAGTGTGCCAGATGGCTCAAGGGGGTTCTATGGGGGAACTAATTTGATGAGATAGTTTCCAAGTCTCGCTGATATCATGTAACCTTCGCAGTCCCAACCAAATAGTTTTAACACCTGGTTCACCGTCACCTTTTCTACCTAAAAACCCCCCAAGAGAAGCAATCATTCTGACCGCTTCCCTAAAGGAGGGCGGCTTTTCAGGTGGCGGACTCTTTTTATGAATAGTGGCACACAAAGATTGCCATTCATGTTCTTCCAAAAAACTTTCACAACTCTCCTCTCCGTGTAAGCGTGCTTGATAGGTTAACCAAAGTAATCTCCAAGCTACAATTGAGTAGGTAGCTAAGGCCATCTCAATTCTCCTACCCGTTTCTAATTGCAGTTTTTCTAATCCACAACCACTTTTTAAAACAAAATGATAGCGTTCTATCAACCAGCGATAACTATACCAGCGCACACAGGTTATCGCTGATTCAAAGCTACTAATGTCTAGGCTAGTTAAGAGGAGCCAACTGATAGGATTAACCCCGGTATGCGGATTTTCTTCTTCAGCTAAAATTACCTGTAATTTGACCGGTTGACGAGGGTTCGCTTTCGAGTGATGCTTAGGTACTTGTATTTCAAAACTGGCAAATCTAACTGTTAGTTTAGCTAGTCTAGCCTCGTGATTAGGATTGCGTTTTACTTGCACATCTAGGCTACCACAGGCTTTAACTTCTCTGATGGATTGATGTAAATATTTAGGCTCTGGATGCCCTGACCTTTGCTTGTCTTCGAGATAGTTAACTTTTCGGTTATGAGTTCCTCGGATTAATAAATGAGAGTTAGGACTTCTTGATTGGGCAAATAAATCAAATATGTCTGCCTCACAATCTCCGATTGTTACTACTTGAATATCTTCGGGTATTTGTTGTTGTGTTTCTGATAAAGAATCTAACCATCTTTGACTTTCTTTTTCTTCGGTTTCTCTTTTTTTTCTTTCCTTGGCAATCCCTAAATTCTTTTCTTCTCTTGCCCAGACATATTGATTAATCAGTCCTAAAGGTATTCCTGGCGCTGACACTCCTAATGTGGTATGAACTTTGAGACCAAAGGATTTTTTATAATCTAGATAACCCATTCCTTTTTTGGCTTTTTGCGTCGTAAAGTCTAAACTTGTTGTGTCTTGCACTGCCAAAACTATTGGATGTTCTTTGATTCTTTCTACTGTACTTTTGGCTTGGGCGGCAATTATATCTGACGGGTGAAAATAGGGGGAATTCCAAAAGTCGTAGGTGGCACTCGCTGCGGCTAGATTTCCTGAAGCTTGTGGCACACTTGTACTAGGTTGGCTGGCCAAGTTTTCTACGATACTGATTAACCTTTTCTTTCTTCTGGTGTCCCCTAGGTCTGCATACTGTAATTCTTGGGCTGCCCATTTCTCCATTTTTTTGCTTACCTCCACCTTAATTCCTTCTTTCAAAACTATACCTATCAATCGTTTCCCCTTTTTTTAAGTTTCTTCTCTTTTTGTTAAGAAAGATCTGACTAATGGATAGCTTATTAAGGGGGGATCAAGGGGGGATCAGCGCCCCCCTTATTAAGGGGATATCAAAGGCGAAATCTATCTTCAATTTAATTGAAACGACTATCATAAAAGACTATGATCGTGTTTGTTGCGAAGTTGCTGAAGAGTCTTGCGATCGCTGTCTAGATCGACTTCATCGTAATGTAAATCGGCATCGTGGTTTTTCAAAAAAGCATCCACCACCCAACGAGAAGATAGACCTAAAATACTTCCGACCTCGGCACTGGTGATTTTTTCCGCTCGGTAGGCCTGCACCACCAAAGCCTCTAAAATTTCACGGGTAAGATTATTGTAGTTGTAATGTTGAAGCAATTCATCGGGAATATCGATAGTAATTTTCATGATTTAGCTTCCTTTTTTTTGGGTTTACCGATAATGTTTATAGAACTTAGGTTGGATTGAAGCATGAAACCCAACGCCTATTCTATACCTTCTCAACAGGATTTAGTATAACTTTTGGATATGGATAAAGCTGGCATTTCTATTACTTCGCTTCAAATAATTTCCGAATCTCGTTAATAGAAATATAGATACCGACAACAGCACCTAGCAAAAGAGGGATTTGACTATCCGAACCAAGGCATTTCTGAAAATTTTCATCGGTTAACACTTTATAGACCACCTTAAATAGGGTAAATGCAGTCCACAAAGTTAACCCAGAAACGAAAAGAATTTCTAGATAAGATTTATTGTTTCCCCGTCGCTGCCGTCTTCTTGTAACCACTGCCACGCTTGCGGTAATGACCAAGGTTCCGATTAACAAAAGAAAGTTTTCAATGTTAACAATCTTCATCAAAAATTTATGCTGATTTTGCTTTCCTAAAAGTAATATACCATCCGCAGCCGGCCGCTAATATCGCACCAATAACCGCGCCATAAACTCCCGCAATCGATCCCCCTAGGGCTGCACCTCCCACCGTTACCACCATCAGGCGATCGGCTTTATCCCAAAATCGAGGGGAATCAGCACCCTCGCGATCAAGGGGGGATCCAGCTAATTTTTGGGCAGTTTTTACCCAATCTTGGCTAGGAATAACATCATTAATAAATAGGGACTCGAAATCTAAACTATCGGGAAAAATGACGCTTAAACTTTTGGCGCATTCTTGGTTAGCATAGGCTGCGTCTAATTCTTCGATCGCTTTTTTATAAGCTTTTTCTAGGGGGGGAAAATCCTTGACAAGTTGCCGCAATTGTGTTGCTGCCTGGGGTTGTTCTTCCCTTAATAATCGTTCAATTTCTTTGAGCGATCGCTGTAGATATTCTGGCAAGGGTTCAGTCTGCTGTGCGAGGGCGATTAGCAGCGCTTCAAGATCGATAATTGTTTTGGGAATTTCCATAAGTTAGTCCTGTCCAGTCAGGGTATAGGCCGCCCAATAGTAAGGATCGCTATATTCTGTTAGTTGATCTAGCCCTATTGTACTGCCTTCCTTTAAAATATTCGCCGCCCTCGCCTCCAGTCGATCGACCCCTTCCCTTAGGTCGGGAAGTTGTCCAAGTTGCTCGATCCAGTTAGCTAGTTGCTGCCAAGTGATATTTTTTAACCAATTTTGTGTATTTTTCAGAGCTAGGGCCGGGGATTCACCCGCTAATAATCTTTGATAGAAGTTAATCATAAACCAAGCACTAGAAATCTCCTTCACCGGCCAGAGGGTACTGACCACATTAGTCGCACCCGCTGCCCGGAAAGCACTGACGAGGCCGACGTATTCGGTAGTAATGCCATCCTTACCGGTGAGAGCGGTTTCACAGGCAGCCAGACAGACGAGACGGTAACTAGAGAGGTTGAGCTTGTTGATATCCCGGACAGTCAATAAACCATCGCTAAGGGCGATCGCAGACTCCTGGGGACGAAAAGAGTCATAAAAGCCGTGACCAGTGAAATGAAAGGTTTTATGGGCATTTTCGAGGGCTTTGCGGACGTTTTCCCGTGATGCCTTTTTCGGGCTAATTCTCTGGCTCGGTTGCAGGATATGGCTAATAATTGCTGATTCCAGTTGGGCGAAATCCATGGGTTTTTGTTCCGTTTTGGGGTCTTCGACGCTGAGGAGGGGAGAATAGGAGGAATCGCCGGACTGGGGACGCAAACCGACCTGAGCAGAGGGGAGATAGGTGGCGGTGTATTTTTCGGGGAAGAGGGTATGTAGGGGGAAGCGGTGCAGATCCCGGTGGGGGATGAGAATCAGGGAATCAACGGAAACCGGCAAAGGTTCGAGAATTTTATCGATCTGTAAAATCCGCTTTAATTCGGCAAAACGGCTGTTAAGTGACAATCTCCAGGGGTGATTTTGTTTATTCTCGGTTTCTTTTTTACTGGCATAGTCAAGGTATTGTTTATCCCATTCGGTTAACCAAGTCCGAAACTGTCGCGCTGGTTGACGGCGTTGTTCTGGCTCGACAATGACGGGATCAGCCTCTGCGGTGATAATAAAGGTGGTGAGATTGTCCTCGCTGAGATACCAGTAAATAATCGCCTTATTCGGACTGGTCAGGCTTTGGATAGTGGCATAATCGGGACTGGTGGGGTTTTCTTGCCAACTATCGAGAATCCAAGTCAAACAACGATTTTTATAAAATTCTGCCTGTTCAATTGCGTCTAGGGGATGATTTTCCTCGATCAGTAAATCGATTTCTAGGTGACTAAAACTGCTGAATTTTGCCTCAAAAGCCGGTTTATCCCGTTTCTGGGCGCGTAGTCTGGTAAAAAGGTGGCGCCCCTGTTGTTGATAGAATCGCGCTTCAGGGATTTCCTGTAGGGAAAGATGAGCGCGGATCAATCCTTGCAGAATTTCTAAATGATCTTCCGGGAAGTCTTTTTCGCTGAGAATCGGTAAAGCGATTTGATAATGTCGGATCGCTTCGCGCCAATAGGGACTAGCTTTCTCTTTATACTGGGAATGTTCCAGATAAGCTTGCCCTAGATAGCGATAAATTTGCCCCCACGGAGGCGATCCTTGAATGAGGTGGGGAAGTGCCTCCCGGAGGGCGAAAATATGGGGTTCTCGGTCATTAAGGGCTACTATCGGTTTACGGTTAATGAGAGCTTCTAGACTAGGAGTAGAAACGCGATTTTTACTCAGAGAACAAACGTCCCACCCTCGGTTGCCCCAAGCTAGATGGTAATCGGGTTTAATTTCTAAAGCTCGATCGTAGGAGGCGATCGCTTCTTCTAATCTGCCTAAACTATGTAACGCACTCCCTCGGTTGTACCAAGCTTCATGGTAATCGGGTTTAATTTCTAAAGCTCGATCAAAGGATGCGATCGCTTTTTCAAACCTGCCTAAATTACCTAACGCAATCCCTCGGTTGTGCCAAGCTTCATGGAAATCGGGTTTAATTTCTAAAGCTCGATCGTAGGATGCGATCGCTTGTTCCAATCTGCCTAAATTACCTAACGCAATCCCTCGGTTGTACCAAGCTTCATGGTAATCGGGTTTAATTTCTAAAGCTCGATCAAAGGATGCGATCGCTTCTTCTAATCTGCCTAAATTACCTAACGCAACCCCTCGGTTGTTCCAAGCTTCATGGTAATCGGGTTTAAATTCTAAAGCTCGATCGTAGGATGCGATCTCTTCTTCCAATCTGCCTAAATTACCTAACGCAACCCCTCGGTTGTTCCAAGCTTCATGCTTATCGGGTTTAATTTCTAAAGCTCGATCGTAGGATGCGATCGCTTCTTCTAATCTGCCTAGATTACCTAACGCAACCCCTCGGTTGTACCAAGCTAGATGGAAATCGGGTTTAATTTCTAAAGCTCGATCGTAGGATGCGATCACTTCTGCCCATCTGCCTAAATTAGCTAACGCAACCCCTCGGTTGTACCAAGCTTCATGGTCATCGGGTTTAAATTCTAAAGCTTTGTCGTAGGATGCGATCGCGCCGAGAAAATCCCCATTGATTACTTTCTGGTTTCCTTGCTCAAACCAGAATGCGGCATCCTGAACCACTTCCGTTAAATCCGTCTCCTTTGAGTCTAGATTTTCCTCCTCCACACCGGAAACATCCCTCACCGCGTCGCGTAACTGGAGGCTAATCCGTTGGGACACTTCCCCCAGATTTCCCGTCATCACCTTGCCTAAAGCCGCCAGATCCCGCCCTAAAGTTTGATAATCTTCTGGATACTGTAGCCATTCCTCGCTTTTGACCCCTAGCCACCGCGCCAGCTTTTTATCGTCACAATGGCGACTGTATAGCCATCCCCGTAATCCGCCGGTAGTGGTTCCCGCCGCCACCTGCTCGAATAACCCCATCAATATCCCTTCATATTCCCCATCGCTGGGTTCTGGAGGAGTATTTTTGACTTTTTTGAGGTTAATTGCCTTCGGACTGGCAATAAAGAGCGATTTTAGCCAATTCCAGAGCTTTTTTAGTAAGGATAGCATCGAAGAAAAGCATAAAGGAAGATAAGGAAATTATATCTCTACTGCCGAAATCTGAAAATACCCTAGCGATCGCTATCTTCCGGCGAACGCTTCGCGCACGCTTCGCGTGACCGAGCCAATTCTAAGACCTGTTCGAGAGATAATCCCAGAGAAGCGGCGATTTCTTGGGGATTAACCCCCGCTCGCAATAATAAGGGAACAGAAGCCAATTTTCCGATGATTTCCCCTTCTTGGCGACCTTCTTGGCGACCTTCTTGGCGACCTTCTTGGCGACCTTCTTGGCGACCTTCTTGGCGACCTTCTTGACGACCTTCTTGGCGACCTTCTTGACGACCTTCTTGGCGACCTTCTTGGCGACCTTCCTCTAGGGCCTCCTGAAACACACGCGTCTGTCTTAACTCGCTTAAACTAAACATAGCTTCTATCTCCTTTCGATTAATCCGCGGCAACTTGTAAATCAAAATCGTCTCTATTAATTCTAAA
>NZ_JAPZRB010000042.1:0-4405 GCF_027531105.1 Microcystis sp. LE18-22.4A | reverse complement strand
GTCGTCACCAGCGACGGCAAAACTCGAAACATCGAGAAAAGCACCATCATCCGGCAGGAAGGGGTAGATTTAGCAGTTTTTCAGTTTGAAAGCCTGGACAATTATCCCGTTGCGGAAATAGCGAATTATAACCCAAATACCAGAGATTATGTTTTTGCGGCAGGATTTCCGAAAATTGGCAACAATCCCTCGAAATGGTTGTTTAGTGGCGGTGCAATTCACGATAAAGAAGAGGGATTACTACAAACCCGCCAAAGTCCTTTAAGCACTCAACAAAGTGGAACATTACAAAGTGTTGCTTCTTTAACCGGAGGGTATGAATTAGTTTATACCAGCATCACATTTCGGGGCATGAGTGGCGGTGCAGTCTTAGACTCCCAGGGGAGAGTAATAGGGATTCATGGAAGTTCGGAAACAGCAGGGGTAACGGAAATTCAGTTAGGGTATAGTTTAGGGATTCCCATTAGCACTTTTATCGGATTGCAAGAAAGATTCAAGGTAAAACCGCAATTATTAACCACTGCTCAACCCCAAGTTAGCCAGCAACAAAAACAAGAAATTATTCAAGCGATTACTGGTGTTATTGTTCCTAATACCAATGCGAAGGCGGATATTTGGATAGAAAGGGGAGGACAATTATGGCGGTTATTCAGGTTTGAGGAAGCAATTAAAGCCTTTGATGAAGCGATTAAGCAAAATGACCCCAAGAATGTCTATTTAGCTTGGTATGGGAAGGGATTAATGTTATTTGCATTACGCGAACATCAAACAGCTACAGAAGCTTTGCAACAAGCGATTAATACCTTACCTAAACGGGAAGATTTAAAGGAGTTTCACAGTAGTATTTTACAACTGCAAAGTGTAGTTTATCGCTTTTTAGAAAATTATGAGCAAGCCTTAACGGTGATTAATCAGGCGATTTCTCTGTTTCCCAATAATCCTAAATCTTATATCATAAAATATCTAGTATTATATGATTTAAAACGCTATGATGAAGGATTAGCGGCGATTACTCAGGCAATTGATCTCGCTCCTCGTGCTTTTTGGTATGCGATTCGTGGGAGTAACTATTCCTTGCAAAAAAAATACGAATTAGCTTTAGATGACTTCAACAAAGCTATGAAACTTAATCCTAATTATGCTATGGCTTACTACAATCGAGGGAATCTTTACAAAGACTTGGGGAAATACGAATTAGCTTTAGCTGACTACAACCAAGCTATTAAACTTAATTCTAAGTTAGCTGAGGCTTACAACAATCGGGGGCTTCTTTACTATAACCAGCAGAAATACGAATTAGCCCTCTCTGACTACGACAAAGCTATTGAACTTGATTCTAAGTTAGCTGAGGCTTACGTCAGTCGGGGGGTTCTTTACTATGACTTGCAGAAATACGAATTAGCTTTAGCTGACTGGAACAAAGCTATTGACATTAATCCTAATTTAGCTATGGCTTACAACAATCGGGGGACTCTTTACGATGACCAACAAAAATACGAATTAGCTTTAGCTGACTACAACAAAGCTATTGAACTTAACCGTAATTTTGCTATGGCTTACTACAATCGGGGGAGTCTTTACAAAGACTTACAGAAATACGATTTAGCCCTCTCTGACTACAACAAAGCTATTGAAATCAATCGTAATGATGCTAACGCTTACTACAATCGGGGGAATCTTTACAAATCCTTGGGGAAATACGATTTAGCCCTCTCTGACTACAACAAAGCTATTGACATTAATCCTAATTATGCTGATGCTTACGGCAATCGAGGGAATCTTTACTCTGACTTGGGGAAATACGATTTAGCCCTCTCTGACTACACCAAAGCCATTAAAATTAATCCTAATGTTGCTATGGCTTACAACAATCGGGGGACTCTTTACTATGAGCAAAAAAAATACGAATTAGCTTTAGCTGACTACACCAAAGCTATTGAACTTAATCGTAATTTTGCTGAGGCTTACGCCAATCGTGGTCTTTTATATGCCGAATTAAAACAAACCGAAAAAGCAAAAATTGATCTACAACAAGCAGCTATATTATTCCGCCAACAGAATAATATGGCAACTTATGAACAAGTGATGCAGATTTTACAACAATTAGGGGGGTGAAATAGAAATCATCAATTATGGAAAGTCGAGAAATTATCAAAAAACTGAAGGATGAGGGATGGTATCAAGTAGGTACAACAGGAAGTCATCATCATTTTAAACATCCCCATAAAAAAGGGAAAGTGACTGTTCCTCACCCTAAAAAGGATATTCCCCTTAAAACCCTAATCAGTATCGAAAAACAAGCCAGTATTAAATTACGATAAAGGAGAAATGAATGATTACTTATTTAGCCACCGTTCATAAAGATAACCATAGTGATTATGGGGTACAATTTTATGACTTTCCGGGTTGTATTAGTGCAGGAGAAACCATCGAAGAAGCGAAAAAAATGGCAACTGAAGCCTTAAAAGGTCATATTTCCTTCATGTTGGCAGATGGGGACGAAATTCCCACCCCTAGCACCCTCGAAACCATTTTAACCGATGCGGATCATCAAGATGCGATCGCTTTTCTGCTCATTGAGGTATCAGAAGCTATTTTAAACCATCAGGAATTGTGTGTAAAAAACTAGGTGCAGTCCCTAGCTTGGTTTGAGGGAATAAATATGTTAAAGAAAACCTCTCAATTCTCAGGAAAAGCGCAACCCAACAACCAACACCTAAATCTGTCTGAATCTTTTTGTTGGGTTTCCTTGGGTCAACCCAATCGACGATAATTGCTATGATTACTATAATCCGTAGTCGTGGTGTTTTATATGCCATATTACGACAAAACGAAAAAGCAAAAATTGATCGACAACAAGGGAATGAAGCAGGTTATCAACAAGCTCAAAAACTAATCAGCATGATTCGCCAAGAAATGAGTAAAAATTAGGACAAAAAAAGATGGAATGGAATATTATCTTTGATGAAGCCTTTCGAGATTGGCTATACGAGCAAGAAGAAACTGTACAAGATTCAATCTTGGCTTATATTGGGCTACTTAAACAAAAAGGACCCTTGTTAGGACGACCTTATGTTGACACTCTTCAAGGCAGTCGTTACCCCAACCTTAAAGAATTGCGAGTACAGCATCAAGGACAACCTTGGCGAGTGCTTTTTGCTTTCGATCCTATCCGTCAAGCTATCATGCTAGTAGGAGGGAATAAAACTGGCGATAAAAGATGGTATGAAAAAAACATTCCCATCGCTGAAAAAAGATTTGAAGCCTATTTAAAAACCTTAACGGAGCAAAATCTATGATTACCTTTGATGAAGAAATGGATAAACTGCCCTCTGAAAGAAGGGCAAAAATTGAAGCTAAAACCCAAGAGCTTTTACAAGAAATGCAAATCATTGATGAACTTCTTCAACGCCTAGGACTTTCTTCTGAAGAAATCACGGAAAGCGAAAGTGAACAGCCCTGTTTCTCAGCAAAATCGGATGATTTAAAACAACATCTTACCCTAGAAAATTTAACCCGTATGATGAGGGAATTAGGGGGAGAATGGGAACTTACCCTTAAATTTCCTGAGCAACAAGTGATTAAATTAAGTAGTGAGCGCCCGTAGTTCCTAGGTTGGTTTGAGGGAATAAATATGTTAAAGAAAACCTCTCAATTCTCAGGAAAAGCGAAACCCAACACCCAACACCTAAATCTGTCTGAATCTTTTTGTTGGGTTTCCTTACGTCAACCCAATCGACGATAATTGCTATGATTACTAGGTTCGGTAGAGCCGATTTTTTTTAAGCATTTAACATTTAAGCACCCAATCTTCCTTCTAAAATGCCAATGATGGACAAATCCTCATCTAAGGTTTCCCAATGTAATCCCGTGCCATCACAAATTAACTCAACCTCTGCTAATTGTTCAAAGGTTGCTTTTGATAAGCGTTTATTTTTATAAGCAGGAAAACGAATTTCTCTATCGTCTTCTAAACGAATACAAATCCATTTATCTTCAACCCAAACTTTTTGAGCTTTTACTATGCTTTCATGTACCAAATACATCGTGCCATTTCCTCCGTATTATTTCTATATTTTCTGTAATGATAACTTCAGCCCGAACAATTTCTTTGGTTTTTAGACCTTTAGCATAATCCAATTCTAGCGGCTCTAGCCAAAATTTAGCATATCCGCCGCCCCGTCGAACGTGAACGTGCATGGGTTCATTGCCTTCATTGGCATAGAAAAAGAAAACATAGCCTTCCAGTCTGAAAATTTCTGGCTTGACATCCTCACCGCCGTAAACGGACGGTGATTCCCAAACCTCACGATTTAGGTTTCTGCTTCTGTCCCGAAGGATTTTTCGCACCTGCCTTAACAGATTTACTCTGTTCTGGTCTTATGGTCGCTCTACAGACTGACAC
>NZ_JAPZRB010000544.1:0-11676 GCF_027531105.1 Microcystis sp. LE18-22.4A | reverse complement strand
GTCAGTCTGTAGAGCGACCATAAGACCAGAACAGAGTAAATCTGTTAAGGCAGGTGCGGAACCCCGCAAGGGAAAGAAGCAGAAACCTAAATCGTGAGGTTTGGGAATCGCCGTCCGTTTTACGGCGGCGAGGATGTCAAAACCCATTTCTAGCAACCATTAGAAAGAACAAATTTTAACCTCAGATAAGGTGCTTTACACCCAACTAAGAATAACCGTTGGGGTGGTTGGGTTTCGCTTTTTCAATCGAATTGAGCCATTTTCGACCCCGTATTGTTTCGCTTAACTCAACCTAGGAGGCCGAAAACCTAGACTAACGCGGAGTAACTTCACTCAACGCTTCTTGCAGCAGTTCATCACTTACACCATGACGCTTCAAACTAGCAACGAGAGCAGAAATTGTATCTCCCTCTAGACGCTCCAAATCCGCACGCAGCCCTTGTCCAATGTAAGCACGCATCAAAGGTTGATAACCTGAGAAACCAAGCAACGGTGCAACCCGCTTTAAATCTTCAATCACATCTTCGGGAATACGAATCGTGATTGTAGTCATAGGGCGATTTCTCTCCAGTCGTTTTTTTAATGCCTCAACTTTCATAATACCGTCATGGTTGATCGGGTTAATCCTAGATTTCTCGTCATTCCAAACAAAAGTAATGCCACTGAGGACAAAATAGACATCCATACTTGTAGTATAGGCAGGATGTATTTACATTGTCAATACTTTATTAACACACCCTACGAGAGCAGCAATTATTATAGGTTGGGTTGACGCAAGGAAAAACACCCTACGAGGCTCTAGGCTTATTGACAGATAAAAATCAATTCAGGGTGATTTTATGCTAATCTGCAACTTACCGACTTATAATAAAAATGTTCTTGCCAAAGAAGTTGTAGCTAACTGCTTAACTGAATCTGCTAGGATGCTATTACAGAATAGAAGACTACATCTATTAATTACTGAGGCAGAACTAAGTTTAACCGCTCTTTTTTCACTACTTCTATCGCTTTGGGTCCCAAAAATTAGGCGTTTCGGTTTACCATAGTCAAAGTGTGCTTTCTAGGCTAATGACTTTGACTAAAAACCCCGTGATCAGAAACCGTCGTTTTTCCCCCCGCAATCTCTTTGAGACTTGCATGGCCCTATTGGTGTTATGCAATTATATTCTGGTTATTTTCGATTTAACCTATATTCCCCTGCGAGATTTTTGGTTACAGGGACGCTTGCAAATAACTTTATTAAGATTTAATGAACCAATAAAACTCGGGCCGATTGCCTTTCAAGAATTACAAATACCCCCCGATCAACCCCTAGAAATTCCCTTTGTTAAAGGAATCGCTAAGTATGATGTGGTGAAAGGGATTAAACCCTATCGCAGTACCAGTGAATATTTAGATACGGTTAATAAACTTAATCAACTAATTAATCAAAAGCTCTTTAACCCAGAGTTTAATCCGCAAGAATATCGCCAAGAGATCGAGAAAATTTTAGACAATTTGCGCCAAAAAAGTGTCAATATGATTGATAATAATCCCTTTGCCTTGGCGGAGAAAACTGGGACTTTAGAGAAGATTAAAAATAAAATGCGCTTGCGGGTTTTTCAAACAGAAAATGTTTCCGCAAAAGCAGCCTTTCAGAAGTTTTGGAGTTGGGATTATCTCATTCAAAATGGCTGGGAAAAAGAGTTGAAGTTTTTTAATCAAGAAATTCAACCTTTAATAGAAACTAATTATTTTCGTCCCCTGGGAGAAGATGGGAGACCGATAGATAACTTTGAGGCGATCGATTTTTTATTTGGTACCATCTTTTTCTGGGAATTTATGCTGAGAACTTGGTGGATTGCTCGCACTCATAAAGGCCTGCGTTGGCGCGAGGCTATGTTATGGCGTTGGTATGATATTTTTCTGTTTATTCCTATCTGGAGATGGTTGCGATTTATTCCTACCGTTATTCGCCTAGATCAAGTTAAAATTATTAACTTAAGACTGATTAAAGAACAGGCAGTTAAAGGCCTAGTTGCGCTAATTTCTAAAGATATTACTGAGATAATTGTCCTGAGAATTATTAATAAAATTCAGGAATATATTCGACGGGGACAAGTGGAGAAATTTCTCGATAAATCTCTAAATGGTGGATATAATAATCTCAATGATACTAATGAAATTGTCGAAATTTTTCGGTTATTAGTTAATAGTACCGTTGACAAGGTTTTACCGCAAATTAAACCAGAAGCAGAAGCTTTAATTAAATACAATATCGAGAAAATTCTCAGTCAAACTACCGCTTATCAAAGCTTATTGCGATTACCCGGCATGAAAGGGTTAAAAACTGACTTGAGCAATCGTCTATCTAGTCAATTGTATCAATCCTTTGTTAATATAGCTGAAAAGATTACCCAGGAAGACGAAGTTTTTGAGCGTTTAGTTCAGCAATTAGTCCAGCGTTTCGGGCAATCTCTCGCCGGGGAATTACAATCCCGTCACAGTTTAGAAAGAATCGAGATGTTATTAATTATCTTCCTAGAAGAAGTGAAATTAAACTATGTACAAGAATTCTCAGATGAAGACTTAGAAACTATCCTCGAACAAACTCGGTTACTCCACTCTCAAAGTGCAGAAATTACCCCAGTAGAAACCATGAATCCTCGTCGTCTTCCCTAAAAATTAGTGATCATTGATTAGGTAATACTAAATCCGTTAAGTATAGGCTACTTATAAGGAGAGGCACTCATGGAAAAGGCACTCATGCAAAAGGGGGAATAAATAATCAGTCTTTAATAACCAGATTTAGTATAATATTGCTTGACATTTTGCTCACTTTTGGACTAAAATATCCGATGAGAAATCCATTACTCAATTAAGCTAATTATCTACTCTCATGTTAACAAAAATTATTCTCGGTTTACTTTGGTTAGGCTTCGGATTATACGCTTTTTTACTAGCACCCCCTGATCAACCAGATACAGTGAATTTAATTATCAATCTTTCCACTGGGAAATGGCAAGATATCAACCCGTTAATTATCGCTCTTTTTAACCTGATGGGAGTTTGGCCACTTATCTACACTAGCCTTTTAATTATCGATGGTCGTGACCAAAAAATCATCGCTTGGCCCTTTACTTTTGCCTCCTTTGCCGTGGGTGCTTTCGCTATTTTACCCTATCTAACTCTCCGTCAATCCAACAGCAATTTTACTGGTAAAAAAAATCTGGTCATTAAACTTTTAGACTCACCTTGGTTAGGAGTAATTGCCCTAATTACTGCGGCAATTTTAATCGCTTACGGATTAATTAACGGCAATTGGTCTGATTTTTGGCATCAGTGGCAAACTAGCCGTTTTATTCATGTTATGAGTTTAGATTTCTGTCTTTTAACCCTATTATGTCCAATTTTGCTGCAAGATGATCTAACCCGACGGGGATTAAAAAATCCTTTCCTGTTGCCGGTAATTTCCCTATTGCCTCTAATCGGTCCGGCAATTTATTTAATTATTCGTCCTCGCTTAGGGGAGAATTAAGGGTAAATTACTTTGGGGAAACTCGGCCTAGTTATCAGTTGTTTTTTAACTATTTCTTGACAAGAGAAGTTCATATTTAACAGAAATTATGCTGAGGTTCCCCTAAAATACGAGTCAAGAGATTAATGTCCAGATTAGAAGGAGTGTTTAACCTTGTTAGAGAGTCAAAAACCACCTCGGATTTACTGCTTTCAAGCTGATTATCTTGCCTGCCAACAATTTAACCCCCAAGAGATTCCCGCTTGGTTATCCTTAGAAGTAAACTGGCAGGGTTATAGAATTCACACCCTACCCTGGGTAGCAGACGTAGCTAGGGTATTAGGATTATTAGCGATCGAAGATACCCCCCAAGGGTGGCAAGATTATTTAGAAAGCTTGGGATTAGCCAAAATTAGGTTAATGGACAGCGAGGAGTTTTTTGAGGATAAATCTTTATCGGGATGTTAAAAATGCCCTATAATTGGCAATTTAGTGATGATTCTACCGGTCAATTTATGCCCTATAAACTACTCTTCGTCTGTTTAGGAAATATCTGTCGTTCTCCCGCTGCCGAGAATATCATGAATTATCTGATTGAACAAGAAGGATTAAGCAATAAAATCCTCTGTGATTCGGCGGGGACTGCCGGTTATCATATCGGTTCTCCTCCCGATTCTCGCATGAATACGGCGGCCAAAAAACGCGGTATTCCTCTGCAAGGGACAGCTAGACAATTTACCCGCGAGGATTTCGAGAATTTTGATCTAATCTTAGCCATGGATAAAGCCAATTATCAAGATATTTTATCCCTAGATCGGACAGGAAAATATCAAGAAAAGGTCAAGTTAATGTGTGACTATGCCCGTTATCACCCAGAAAAAGAAGTTCCCGATCCCTACTACGGTGGTCGTGAAGGTTTTGACCGCGTAATCGAGCTACTTTTAGACTCCTGTGGCAGTCTTTTGGAGGACGTAAAAAACAAAATTTAAGTTTTTTCTTCCAGCTAATCGATTAATCTGTGTTCGAGGGAAAAACGCACCAATTCGGCGCGATTGTTAGTAGTTGTTTTTCTGAGTAAACTGCTAACATATTTCTCGATCGTGCGAGAACTAAGATGCAGTCTTTGCCCAATTTCACTATTAGAAAGTCCCCGGGCTAAATGTTCTAACACTTCCCGCTCGCGATTAGTTAACTTAAAATCGTCCTGTAAAGAAGAAGTTAAAACATCCCTAGTTTTGGGGCTTTCTTCTGGTTTTAATTTCTGATATTGACGTTCACTTTGCACCATTTGCGCTCGCTCTAAAAGATTGCGAATAACCGCTTTTAATTCCTCCATCTCAAAAGGTTTAGGAAGATAGATATCACAACCCACTTGATAACCGCGAATTCTTTCCTCTGTTGACCCTCTTTCGGTTAAAAAAATTACTGGTAATAACCTAAATTCTGGCTGTTGCCGCACCTTAGTCACCAAAGAATAGCCGTCTAAACGCGGCATTTTGATATCCGATACCAAAAGATGGGGATGATAGGTATCCAATAAATTCAAAGCTTCCAAACCATTACTCGCCGCCACCACACTATAACCTGCTAATTCTAAATAGTCTTTGACCGCTAGGCGGATACCGGGGTCATCATCGGCAATTAGAATCAAAAGAGGCATAGAAATTAACAGGACAAGGTTTTTTCAGTATTGATAGCCTAGCACCCTCCGCTCGTCACAATTGTCCATCAAGCTACAGAGGCCGTTGTAACTGATATTATACTAGCAGTTAGCAATCAGCCTTTTCAGTGATCAGTAATCAGATGTGAGTTTTCAGCTTTTTTCTCCTCCTCTCCCCACTCCCCCATCTCCCCCAACCCCTTTTTTACTTTTTACCTTGAAGATCGTTTTTGAGTTATAGCGTTTCTCATAAGTATGAAGTATAACTGGATTGGGCATCGTCTCCTGACTCCTGACTTCTGGCTCCTGACTCCCGAAACCGACAACTTTGTACCTCACTATTAAGATAATTGCCATAACATGACAGATTATTTAGTTTCCCTGACAATTTGGGCGGGTATTTACGCGATTTTTGCCCTCGGTTTAAATCTACAATGGGGATTTACTGGCTTAATTAACTTCGGTCACGTTGCTTTTGCCACTTTAGGGGCTTATGCAACGGTTTTATTAACTTTACAGGGTGTACCGATGATTTTTGCCGCCATTGTCGGGGCGATACTAGGGGCATTGTTGGGATTGGCGATCGGTTTTTCCACCCTGAGATTAAGAGCCGATTATCTAGCGATTGTCACCATCGGGGTGTCTGAGTTAATTCGTTTGCTGGTGCTTAACGAGGATTGGTTAACGAAAGGCAGTTTCGGACTACAACGTTATCCCCTACCTTTGGATATAAATCCCAGTTTTCCCGTCAAATTATTAATTATTGCCCTGTTTACCCTGCTTGCTATCTTTGCTCTCTGGCAATTGGGGCGCAATCTGCAACGACAATGGCGCGAAGCTGGGCAAATTAGCGGTAAAAGCTATCAACCGACGCAAAAGAGAGCTTTAATCTTTTGGGGGTCGTTAGGGGCGATAATCCTGCTTTTTCTGTATATAAACGGTGTAATTGCCTTGAATGACTATAATTACAAAGCGGGGCTGATGGTGGTAGTTTTAGTCCTCCTCGCTCTCGTTTATACTGGTTTAGAATTACTTTTGCGATCGCCTTGGGGACGCATCCTCAAAGCTATCCGGGAAGATGAAGAAATTCCCCGGGCTTTAGGAAAAAATGTCTTTTGGTATAAGTTACAATCTTTGATGTTAGGCGGTGCAATCGCTGGTTTAGCTGGGGCTTTTTTAGCATGGCAATTAACCACTATTTACCCGACTAATTTTGAACCGTTATTGACATTTAACGCTTGGATTATTATCATTCTCGGTGGCTCTGGTAGCAATGCCGGCACCTTACTAGGAGCAGTAATTTTCTGGGCTTACGATTCCCTGACTCGCTTTATTCTGCCCCAATTAGATATTTTTAATGATAGCCAATTAGGGGCTTTACGGATTATGATTATCGGTCTGCTGCTCATGGTTTTAATGATCTGGCGACCCCAGGGTATCCTCGGCAAAAAAGAGGAGTTAACTTTGGGAAAATAATTTCAGTTATCAGTTATCAGTTATCAGTTATCAGTTATCAGTTATCAGTTATCAGTTCATCGATTACTCTTCACTGAAAACACTTCCCACTTCATAATTCATAATTCATAATTCATAATTTATATATGTTACTTTCTGCCAAAGGATTATCGAAAAGTTTTGGGGGCATTCGCGCCGTCAATAATGCTTATTTGGATGTGCCGCAGGGCAGCATCACTGGGTTAATCGGTCCAAATGGAGCCGGCAAAACCACACTTTTTAACCTTTTATCTAATTTTATTCGCCCAGATAAAGGAGAAGTTTTTCTTGATGGTCAGCCCATTCATCAGCTGCCTCCCTATCAAATTGCCCTGAAAGGATGTGTGAGAACTTTTCAAGTAGCAAGGGTATTATCCCGATTAACGGTGTTAGAAAATATGCTCTTAGCTAGTCCGGGGCAAACGGGAGAAAATTTTCTCAAAGTCTGGTTTCAGGGGGCAAAAATTCGCCAACAGGAACAGGAAAATCGTGCCAAAGCTTTGGACATATTAGATTCGATTGGTCTAGGGGAGAAAGCGCAGGATTATGCGGGAGCTTTATCGGGAGGACAGCGTAAATTATTAGAGATTGGCCGAGTGCTAATGACCAAGCCAAAATTAATTTTATTAGATGAACCAGCCGCCGGAGTTAATCCCACTTTAATCGCTCAAATCAACGACCATATTATCGAATGGAATCGTCAGGGAATTACCTTTTTAATTATCGAGCATAATATGGATGTGATTATGTCCCTTTGTCACCACATTTGGGTATTAGCAGAAGGGACAAATTTAGCCGATGGTATTCCCAGCGAAATCCAAAAAAACGAGCGGGTTTTAAAGGCTTATTTAGGAGACTAAAGCTAATTTTTGCACCTGTTCAACAAAGTTAGCCAGAATTTTTAAGCCATTAGTCGAGGATTTTTCCGGGTGAAACTGCACCGCTACCAAACGATCACGAGCGATCGCTGCCGTCACCGTTTGACTGCCGTGGGTGACGGTGGCAGCAGTTAGATGACTATCAAGGGGATCAACATAATAGGAATGGACAAAATAGACGTGAGGATGCGGGGGTAATCCCTGCCAAAGAGCATGATCCGGCTGGGTGAAGTCTAATTGATTCCAACCCATGTGGGGAATGGTAATGCCAGGTTCCGAGCGAAAACGGCGCACTGTCCCCGGAATAATCCCTAAACCCGCCTCTTGACCTTCCTCCGATGTCTCAAAGAGAATTTGTAAACCGAGACAGATACCGAGAAAGGGTTTACCATTAGCGATCGCCGCTTTGATCGGTTTTTCGAGATGACGGCTGCGAATTTGCCGGACAGCAGGATCAAAAGAACCGACTCCGGGTAAGACAATAGCGTCAGCTTTTTCGAGATCGAGGGGAGAATCGGTAATTTTCGGCACTGCACCCACGGTTTCCAGTCCTTTACAGGCAGAGTGCAGATTTCCCATGTCGTAATCGATGACAGCGATTAAGGTCATTGCTATATACTGAGCAAGCGATAACCCTATTTTAGAGCAATCACGCCGCTAAATTAGGTCTTGACTCAAAAATGAAACGCACGACGGGGGAAGCCGAAGGCGGGGGGATCACATCGCCTTGTACCAGTTGAGAAAGTGCATAATTTTGGGTAAATCTTCTGGTTGGGCAGGTTCGATCAGATAATGGACATGATTAGACATGATACAGAGAGCATAAAGCTTAAACTGGTGTTTGTCTAAAGCCTTCTTGATGGCATAAAGAAATACCTCCAGGCATTCCCGCTTGGATAGTTTGAACTCATCGAGAATCAAATTTGAACGCCGATTTGGTTATTTGGAATCGTCAAACAAAACTCGGTAAAGTCTTGAGTTCTTCCACTATATTTACCTTACCCAAGAGGGGTAAACGTTCCCCTGATGTCGCTTGGATTGCTAATGAACGCTGGGAAGCTTTACCCCGAGAAGAACAAGAAAAAATTGCGAGAATTTGTCCTGATTTTGTGATAGAATTAAGGTCGCGCACTGATTCTTTAAGTCAACTCCAAGCAAAAATGCAGGAATATCTTGATAGTGGCTTAAGATTGGGTTGGTTAATTGATCCCATTAGTCAACAGGTAGCCATCTATCGCCAAAATCAGGAAGTAGAAATCGTCTCATTACCAACCACCTTATCTGGGGAGAGCGTTTTACCTGGATTTACTTTAGAATTACCCATTTTTTGACGACAGGAAATACCAAGATGATAGCAACTACAACAATTTCTCCTCAATTAACCATTCCACGCCTAGAAAATGGGGACAAGCTCACTCGTCGTGAATTTGAGCGTAGATATAATGCCATGCCAAATCTAAAAAAAGCAGAACTCATTGAAGGAATTGTTTATATTATGGCTTCTCCCCTCAGACTTAAGAACCATGGTGAACCCCATGCTGATATTATAGGTGGGCTAAGTGTGTATAAAGCCTTTACCCCCAATCTGCAATTAAAGGAGTAATGAAAACCGATAAAATCTTTTATACCCTATTTCAAGTCTTTCCCGAACTTCTCTTTCAACTGCTGGGGGAATCTCCGAATCTAGCGCAAAATTATCAATTCAAGTCAATCGAAATCAAAGAATTGGCTTTCCGACTCGATGGGGTATTTATTCCCGATGCTGACCACCCGGATTATCCGCTTTACTTTGTCGAAGTTCAATTTCAAAAAGACGAGGATTTTTATTGGCGATTTATGACTCAAATCTTCCTTTATCTCAAGCAGTATAAGCCGGAACGCGCCTGCTGTCCCGTGATTCTGTGGGGAAAGCGCCGCTTGGACATTGGGTTTCCCATCGCTTACCAAAATTTGCTAAACTTAGAGCATATCCAACAAATATATCTCGATGAAATCGAGGCTGAATCTCCTCCCTCTCTGGGGATAAGTATCCTCCAGTTTATCCTCATCAGTGGGAAAAAAGCACCCGAACAGGTTCAATCCTTGATTGAGCAAACCCGCCGACAGATTATTGACCCTAACACTCAAAGAAATGTTATCGAGTTAATCGAGAAGATTATTATCTACAAATTTCCTCAGAAAAGTCGCCAGGAGTTAGAAGCCATGTTTAATCTCACCGAATGGAAACAAACCAAGTTTTATCAAGAAGCTAAGGAAGAAGGGAAAATTGAAGGGAAACTTGAAGGGAAACTTGAAGGGAAGATTGAAGGGAAAATTGAAGGGAAGATTGAAGGAAAAATTGAAGGGAAACTTGAAGGTAAACTTGAAGGGAAAATGGAAACAATTCCTCTTCTGGTTAGGTTGGGACTTAATGAAGAACAAATTGCGCGGGAATTAAATCTAAAAGTTGAGATTGTTCATCAATTTATTGCCAATCAGAACAATTAAAACTTTTTAGCTAATTTACCAATGCAATAATCACCAAGTCCTTGACAAAAGTGATCATTTGTGATTAACCAAAGCCATCGAATCAATCTTAATCCCTTGGGAGATTGCTTCGGGGAGGGATTACTTTTCTTCAAGAGGGGGAACAGGGGAGAGGGGTAGCAGGGAAGCAGAGGTTTTTGCTCTCATAGTGGGACTTAGACAAAAAACAAATCGAGAAAAGCCTCAACTCCAATCCCCGCTTGGAATTTACTTCGAGAAGCCCAAAATCGCTGAAACCCAGATAGATCAAGGAAAATCATAAATCGAGGTTAACCCTTTGTCCCGTAATGGTTTGAGCCTTTTTTGCTCCCCGAAAATGCCTAAGTCCCAATAGTAGGTTGATTCATGAATCAACCTACTATGATTGGAGAGGGAGAGCAGGGAAGCAGGGTTTGTTTCTCTTCTTAAGTCCCCCTTTTCCTTAGCTTAAGAGTGCTAGAAGACTTAGACTCAGGGAGATGAACCCGTCTATCTCGCATTCTGTCCAAAATCTGTTAAAACTATAAGATGCTAAAAAGTCTGCGCTATAATACTCGATCAGGATGATATCACGGTAATAGAAGCGATGAACACTATCCAATTGACACCGGAAATAGAAGATTTGATTGCTCAACAAATCAAAACAGGAAAATATCAAGATGATTTAGCTGTTATTCAAGAGGGATTGCGTTTATTGGCAGAAAGAGACAGAATTTACCGAGGAAGATTTGAATAATTGAAACGGGAAGTCATGATTGGGGTGCAAGAGTTGAAACGTGGGGAAAGTTTTGATGGTAGAGAAGTCATCAACAGATTAAAAGCAAACAATCTTCAGAATTGTGGATATTAAATTATGACCGTTATTTTAATATCTTCAAGAGCTAAAGAAGATTTAGAAAGCATCAATAATCGGATTGCTTATTCTAATATTCAAGATGCCAATCAGTTAAACTTATTACTTAAATTAAATCAAGAGAAGATCAATTATGATAACATTAGAACAAGCTCTTATAACAGTTAATCAACTACCGATTGAACAGAGAGAAATGTTAATAGAAATTATCAAAAATCAAATGATAGAATCCTATCGAGAAGAAATAGCCCGAAATGCTAAAGAAGCAAAGGAAGCTTTTCAAAGAGGAGAATTAAAACCTCAACCCTTAGAAGATATTATTAATGAATTAAAAACTATATTAACAGAAGATGAATGAGAGAGATTATTGCAACACAGAAGTTTAAACGATCATTTCGTAAATTTGTCAAGCGTAATGCTCAACTTGAACAAAAAATTATTGAAACATTAAAGTTAATGCAAGAAGCTCTTTTTACACCTCAGTTAGCTACTCATTCATTACAAGGAAAATTATTAGGATTAAAAGCTTGTTCTTGTGGTTATGATTGTAGAATTGTATTTTCTTTGGAAACAACAGAAACTAATGATAAGGAGCAAAAAGAGGTAATTATTCTAATTGATATTGGTACTCATGATCAGGTTTATGAATTTTGGCTCTTCGTTACTCTTTATGCTAAATCAACATACAAGATGCCAAGACAACATACTTCTAACCCAAAAATTCCGAAAGTTTCTCAAGCCATAGGCTCTCCGTTTTATTAGTTTAAGTTTATTGTTGATTCCCTCGACC
>NZ_JAPZRB010000531.1:0-1703 GCF_027531105.1 Microcystis sp. LE18-22.4A | reverse complement strand
AGGGTACACAGCTTACCTCATTGAGAAAGTCTAATTCTTCTTGCTTTTTCCAATCGGTCAACATTGAAGAAGTTTGAGCGTAGCCTACTCTTTCTTGCTTTTCGTACCAAGCTTGTGTTCGTTCGTGGAGAGCTTTGTTGTCAACTAATCTTACACAGCCCAAAGTGCGCCGCAATAGCGACTCTTGTTCGGGTGTTGGGTAAAATCGGTAGCGATAGCTTTTCCATGTCTCATATTTTAGCATATATTTCGTAAACGATGCTCATATTTAACAGTAAAGCCAACCTAGAACGGCGGGGTTTCAGACCCAAATTTTCGATGAGATCGACGCGACCAACCTTGTTCTTGTTCGCATTGCTGGTGTCATATCATATTTTAGGATACATGAGATTAAAATCTCGCTCCTTGTTTTCATACTTGGGCTGAAGCCACAAGGCTTTCAACGGCAAGAATTTAGGTAACTCATGGGATTCTCCTAATCGCTAGATAAATTTACAGGAATAATAGAACATTAGTATTAATAACGTAGGGGTCCACCGTAACCACCGTATAAACCGACTCCGCGGGTACCGGCCCCCACCCCGTAAAAGCCAGGACCGACACCACCACCAACACCAATCCAATCGATAAATAGGGAAGTTGCCCCGCCGGCCTTGGGTAGAGTCCCTTCGATTAGCTTGTAGCTATAAATCAAGTCCTTGCCATCGATGACGGGATTGCTAATCTCGACGACAACTATAGTATTGTCTTGACGACCAGGTTCGTAGACTGAGAGGGTCGCATTGGGGGGATCGTTAGCAAAATTATCTTTTCCTGCCCTGGCTGTCCACTCATCCATATAGGCGGCCATGGTCAGATTACCAGCAATCCGGTTCGGGCGATCGGAAAAGTATAATGTCTGTTTGTTGACGTTCACCAAGCGAATTGTTTTTGTGACGGGATCTACCTGAATATCTTCTGCCGTTTGCACGAACATTAACTGCACTTTTTCTTGAGCAGGAGTAGTCTGGGCTACAGAAATATTGGGCATCCCCCAGCTAGTGATTGCCATGGCCGCTACTCCCAGAAAAAGTGTATAACGAAAACGCTTCAGGGATTTGGTCAATTGATGAGAATTTTTCATGATTGCTCTCCTTAATACCCAGTTTAAATAGACAACAGCTGATAGCGTTTCTCATCAAGATGAAGTATGACGGGATTTGGCGTCATCTCCGGACGACCAGCTACTGTTCCGGCGTTCCGCAGTTCCGTCCTTTCCTAAAACCAGAGACTTCCTACCTCACCATTAAGATAACGCTATATTTGATATTTCCAGTAATTTTCTTAGCCAATATTTAGACTAATTAGGGCTGGCTGAATAAATCTAAAAACCTTGTTGGATAAGACTTTTAGACTTTTTTGCCCTCAAAAAGTTCCGGGCATGGGAGTGATCGGGGGGAAAATTCAGGTACTTTTTCTCTGAAAATTAGGTAATTGACCACCTGAAAATCGGTAAAACCCCACACCCCACACCCTACACCCTGCCCCCACGAAAAACTTTTTGCCGCAAACCCTAGATAAAACTATCATCGGAAATTTTGGGTCTGAAACCCCGCCGTTCTAGGTTGGCTTTACGTTAGAATTAAAAGGCCAGTCTCGAAAACCAAGTGGACGGCGCAGCACCTTGAAAACTCGGCTTAGGGGGTTCCGACCAGAAAAGCTTG
>NZ_JAPZRB010000148.1:0-3056 GCF_027531105.1 Microcystis sp. LE18-22.4A | reverse complement strand
AATAGAGACGATTCTCGTTTATAAGTTACCGCTTCTCAATCGTCGGGAGATAGAAACTATGTTTAGTTTAGATGAATTAAAACAGACTCAGTATTTTCAAGATGTGCGCGAAGAAGCGCGTCAGGAAGGTCGTCAGGAAGGTCGCGAGGAAGGCAGACTAAACAAAGCATTAGAGGCGGTCCCCCGTTTGTTAGCCTTAGGGTTAAGTGTTGAGCAAGTCGCATCCGCCTTAGAGTTAGAGGTTAAACAGGTTAAAGCTATACAAAAAGGGACATAAAAAAATGCGATCGCCTTGTAAAATAGAAGCATGAAAACTGACACGATTTTTTATCAACTCTTTCAATCATTCCCCTCTATCTTCTTTGAATTAATTCAACTCCCTATCAGCGAAGCGAATAACTACCGCTTTGACTCAGTGGAAGTCAAACAACTTTCCTTTCGTCTTGATGGAGTCTTTCTGCCTCAAAATAATCACCCTAGATTTCATCGTAAAACCGGGGTTGGGACGGGGATAAAGTTATCCCCTCACCCAACCTTACTTACCGACGATTGAAGAAACTGCCACCGTTACCCCAGCGCGGTCGGGAATTAAAGAAACTACCACCGTCAGACCAACCATTCCCCCAGGGCCGCGCATTAACGAAACTACCACCGCGACCATCTCCCCAACCACCGACACGACTATTCACCCAACCGCGACCGCCACCATCTCCCCAGCCTAAAGCTTGTAAACTAGGATCGGCAGTACCGGACGGCAGTTGGTTAACCCGTTCGCGTACAGCGCTGGACAGACGACTTAAACGCGCCTCAATGGGATTAGCCTCCTCTGAGGCGGCCTGAGCGGTGCTAGTCAGACCGAAGGCAGATAAAGCGAGAAGAAAGCCGACTAAACCAGTTTTATTGCTGATATTCACCTGAATTTATGCTCCTATTTGGCTTCTTGGGGATTAATTTGGGCGTGTTCGATAACTTTGAAGGCAAAAAACCCCTTTAATAATTCTGGGGGGATGGGAACCATGCCTTGACTACCGAACCAGCGATCGATTTGACTAACGGTGGCCGTATCATTGGTGATGTAATCCTGCATCATTTTAACAATGGCATAGTTGACATCATCCAAAAAAGTAGAGTTATTTTCGGGAACCATGCAAGCGATGCCAAAATTAGCTAGAGCTTCTTCGGGGACGATTTCGTAGATTTTAGGGTTATCTCTGAGGATTGTTCCCGCTAAAGAGATGCTATCCCCCGCTATTGCGTCGATTTTACCGGTTTTTAAAGCTTCGAGGGCTTCTTCTACGGTGCTGTAGGTAGTAACAATTGTCGCTTGCGGTTGTACTAATTTAATCACATCCACGGCCGCAGAAGTGGGAACCAAGGCGATGCGTTTACCGATTAGGGATTGAGGAGTGGAGAGATTGCTACCTTTTTTAGCTAAAATCCTAATCCCAGAAATGCTGTAACTGATGGAAAAATCGACAACTTTCGCCCTTTCCCAAGTAAAAGCCGTACTACAAGCGATATCGATTTCCCCGCTACGAATGAGATTAATTTTCTCTCCGGGTTGGTTAGCTTCAATCATTTGCAGGGTGACGGGACGACCGAGACGAGTTTCCAATCGTTTTCTAATTCGTTCCAACACATCCATAGAATAGCCGACTAATTCCCCCTTATCATTGATGTAGGAGTAGGGAATCGCATCAAAACGGGTTCCTACGGTCAAAAATCCCGTGCGAGCCACTTTTTCCACCACTGTTTCCGCTAAACTTGCACTAGCGAGGAACATAGGTAATATGCAACCTAGTCCCACTAACTGTAAAATTTTCTTCATAAATCGAGTGCTTGCTCCCGTACAAACATAACTATACTAGAATTCACTAAAAAATCTTCAAGGTTTCCATAATAATTTCTGTGAACTTTTACAAATTAGATGGCGGTTCAAGGCGAATTAATTGACCGTTACCTTCATCGGTGAGCAGGTATAAAAATCCGTCGGGACTTTGACGCACATCCCGCACCCTCTGACCGATGGGAATCGCTTCTTGATTGATAATTTCACCCGATTTATCCACTGACAGACGGCGAATATCCCTGGAAACTAAACCACCGGCAAATAAATTTCCCTGCCAATTAGGAAAGCGATTACCGGTATAAAAGACCAATCCCGAAGGAGCGATCGCAGGTGTCCAAATTGTTTTCGGATCAATCAGACCGGGTCGAGATTCTTCGCTGGAAACTGGGGTATTAGTGCCGTACTCTTGACTAGCAGAAACCACTGGCCAACCATAATTTTTACCTTTTTCAATTAAATTTAATTCATCCCCTCCTTTTGCTCCGTGTTCGGTTGCCAAGACTCTTTTAGTCATTGGATCAAAGCTGATTCCTTGAATATTCCGATGACCGTAACTCCAAATTTTAGAACCCGCAAAAGGATTATCTTTAGGTAGAGAACCATCGTCATTGATGCGGATAATTTTACCTAGGGTCTGCTGAAAAAGTTTTTCCTGGGGGCAGGGTATGGGGTGTGGGGTGTAGGGTGTAGGGTTTTACTCATTTTCAGGTGGCCAATTACCTAATTTTCAGGGAAAAAGTGCCTAAATTTCCCCCCGATCACTCCCATACCCAGTACTTTTTGATTGCCAAAAGGTCTAAAAGTCTTACCCAACAAGGTTTTTAGCTTTATTCAGCAAAGTCTACCTAAATGACTTTGCAGATTTTGGGACTGTTTTCTAATTAAATCTCCCGCTAATTGTAGGGGAGGATTACCCCCGTCCCCAATCGCTACCAATAAAGTGCCATCCGGTAGCCATAATAACCGCGAACCGAAGTGTTGAGAGTCGGTTTTTGCCTGGGAAACTTCAAAAATAACCCGCACATCTCGCAAACTTGCACCATCTTGACACTCCCGTCGCGCTCATGCGAGGGATTCTTGGTTCATCGAGTTTCCTTAATCTGACAGGACGTATCCAATCAAACCAGAGGGAATCTCTCCCCAAGCGTATTAGTTTCCGTGTGTCCCACGGTACTTAGTCCCTTTTTGAGAATATTGATAGCGGCGT
>NZ_JAPZRB010000129.1:0-8290 GCF_027531105.1 Microcystis sp. LE18-22.4A | reverse complement strand
CTGATAAAAAGCCTCATCTTCTTGAAATTGTACCTCACAGAAGTAGATAGGAGTCTGGGGGTGATTATTTTGAGGCAGAAAGACTCCATCAAGACGAAAAGAAAGTTGTTTGACTTCCACTGAGTCAAAGCGGTAGTTATTCGCTTCGCTGATAGGGAGTTGAATTAATTCAAAGAAGATAGAGGGGAATGATTGAAAGAGTTGATAAAAAATCGTGTCAGTTTTCATGCTCTTATTTCTTCATCCGCGCTTACTCTTAGACCGCATCAACGGACTCATTAAATGATCGCAAAATCGAGACGATCCGATCAGCTTCCTGATCATTAAACATCCCATCTAGACCTTCGGGATGGTTATCAGTAAAGGGAGGCTCGTAGAGCGCCCCCGGATTGATAACTCCGTTTTTAGCGAGGATATCGATGATATTTTCGATAAAACGGATTTGATTGGCCGAGAAGTTTGTCCCCTGCAAATAACGGGCAAAAGCTTGTTTAGCCGCCTGGCGTGCCGCTACGCGGATCCCTGCGGGATCAAGTCCGACGATTTCCAGGATCAGAAGCTTGAGGCTTTTTGTCTGGCCAAAAACCTCCTCAAAACGCTGACGGCTCTCAATTTCTGCGGCCGAAAATAGCATCTCCTCTAGGGCAGATAAATCCGTCTCCGTTAGGGGGAGATTGCGCCGCAACTTAGCGATCGCAAGGTGATCCTGATGCTGACGGATATAGGCCTCCACTTTCCGGCGATACTGTTCGCGACTAAAACCGGTCTGATGGGTGGGAATATCGACAATCTGCACCTCCCCCATCTCATCGACAAAATCGGTGATCACGATCTGCTGCTTTTGGCGATCAATAAACTTGACCAGATCCCGGACACGCACCCGAATCCCCTCCACCATTGACGGCGTTGCGCCGGTCCACCAGCTTTCGTCCTGCACCTCGCGAATAAAGGCCAATTGTCCCTTAATCATCGGGATATCGGGCTTAGTCTCCAGTTGACCGAGAATATCCCGCACTTTGTCCCGCAATCGCTCATAACTACGGTCGGCCTTGAGAATGGCTAATTGCAGTTTCACGCAGAGAAGGTCGAATTCCTTGGCCAGGGGATCCTCATTGGGCAGACTATTGGGTAAACCGGCCAAGCAGTCGGCAATGGTGGCCGCGTCCTCCTGACTGAGGTTGTTCCAACGCTGACGCTGACTAAAGGTTTCCACCTGCGGCAAGCGACGACGCACGAGGAAATTATCCCGGGGCATGGTGGCGATGTGTTGATGGAGTGCATCGAGCAAACTCGTGTATAGGTCGCCGGCCCGCTCGACTTTGTAAGTAGAGGACTGCTCTCTTGCCCTAGGTGTCGCGCTTGGCTGGGCGGGAGCGAGGCGGGTTGCCAACTCGAGGCTATGTTTAACTAGGCGACTGGTGAGGCTTTCGGGTATTTTCTGGCTTGTTTCATCGATATACTGCTCGAAATACTCGAAATTCCCGCAGAGGTCGAAGACCAGAAACTCGGTTTTATGGTTGCCAGGCCCAAACAAATCCTGACAGAGACGGGTCCCGCGCCCGATCATCTGATTGAACTTCACCCGGGAGAATACGGGCTTAAAAAAGACCAAATTGACCACTTCCGGCACATCTACGCCGGTATCGAGCATATCCACCGAGACGGCTAAAATCGGTTCTTTGTTGACCTCGCTGAAGTCATCGAGCAGACTCTGGGCGTAATTGTCGTGACTGTCAATAATTTTGGCGAAATGGCCTTTGTAGTGAGGATAGTTACTGTTAAAGCGATCGCAGATACATTGGGCGTGTCGGTGATTACGGGCAAAAATAATCGTTTTACCCAATCGATCGCCACTGTTGACCTTTAGCCCCTGTTGCATCAATAATTCTAACGCTTGATCCACGGTGTCGATATTGAACAACCAGTCATTAAAGGCAGCTGCGTTAATTGCCTGCGGTAGTTCGCCGCTTTCCTCGTCCCGGAACTTCTCCTCGTAGTCTAGCTGCTCCTGTGGGGTTAGCTCACTGTATTTAACCCCAGTACGCAGAAACTTAAACGGTACAGTAACGCCCTTGGGGGGGACGAGGTGGCCATCCCTAACGGCATCATTTAACTCGTAGGCGAAGGTAGGCAAGCCCTGGGGTAGCTGGAAAATGCGGTAGGTGTCCCGGTCTATTTCCGAGCGCGGCGTGGCAGTTAGCCCCACCAGCAGGGCATCAAAATAATCGAATATTTCGCCGTATTTCTGATAAATGGAGCGATGGGCCTCATCGACGATCACTAGGTCAAAATAACCCACCCCAAAGATTCGCCCCTCTGCATCCATGCGATCGATGGCGTTGAGCATGGTTTGATAGGTGGAGAAGAGGACGTTAGCCCCCGTCACGTCCTTGCTGCGGGTCAGATGCAGGACGGTAACGCTGGGTAGATGACGCTGAAAGGCTCGATAGGCTTGCTTTAATAGGGCATTGCGATCGGCCAGAAACAGGACTCGGTTTACCCAATTGGCGCTCTTGAGCAGTTCCACCAATGCGATCGCGGTTCGGGTTTTGCCGGTTCCGGTGGCCATTACCAATAGGGACTTACGGGCGCACTTTTCTTCAAAGGTTTCGGTAATGCGGCGGATGGCCTCTTTCTGGTAGGGGCGGCCGACAATATCCTCGTTAATGGCGGTGTTGCTGAGGCGTTTACGGTGGGAACGGCGGAAAATTAGCCGTTCTAGCTCGGTTTTTCGCAGGAAACCGAGGACGGGACGGGGGGGATAGGCGAGATCATCCCAGAGATAGGTTTCATAGCCGTTGCTGTAGAAAATAACGGGGCGTTGGTTGTAGTTTTTTTCTAAGCAGTCGGCGTAGAGTTTGGCCTGCTGTTGTCCGCTGTCGGCGCTTTTGCTGGTGCGTTTTGCCTCCACGAGGGCGAGGGGTTTGCCGTCGTCGCCCCATAGTACATAATCGACGAAACCGCGCCCAGTATCCCCCGCTTCTTGGATGGGCATCCCCCACACCTCGAACTCTGTGGCGTTGGGGGCTTTGGTATCCCAGCCGGCTTCTTGGAGTAGTACATCGATCAGGTAGCGGCGGGTGTCGGCTTCGTTGTAGTCGTGCCGGTCAGCGATCGCTCGATTTTGGGCGAGGAGGGCATCCCGTTCGGCCCTAGCGGCTGCGAGTTCGGCCTCGGTTTGGCGCTGTTTTGCTTCGGCCAATTGGCGCAGGGCATCGCTTTGGGACAGGCGTTTTTCTAGGTCTTGCAGTTGTTTGGGAGCGGGGGGTGCGGCCGCCGGTATCTTCTGGCGATCGAAGCTAATATCGCCCAATTTTCGCCCATTCTGCCCATAGTAGCGCACCAGCCAGTAGGTGAGATGAAATAGTTCCTCGATCAGGTGCAGGGAGTCCCGTTCACTGATGGGGCTGGTATGGTGGGCGGCGTTGTTGCCGACTTTGTGGATGGTGCGAATTTTGCCGAAAAGTCCAGGTTTAAGGTTATCTTTAAAGGTTTGCTCGTGGATGAGAGCGCCTAGGTTACTTTCCCGGGGCGGTTGCAGGTAGGGGTCGTTTTCATAGAGCCAGCAGACCATTTGCTCTAGGACAAAACGGGTATAGAAGCAACTAGCCCGGGGGTTACTGAAGACTAATCCCTCCGCTTGGCTGGCATGATCGTAGATTGTCGGGAATTGATCTCGCAGGAAGGAGAAGTTTGAGTCCATATTGCGCTCCCCAGTCTATTATCCCCAAAGTTTTGGCTATCTCTATATTTTACCTGATTATTGTTTAACAGTTATATAAAAAAACAGCAAGTTCGGTTATTTTATTTAGGTTTTTCCCTCGTGACAGTGTGAGATGATAGGAATCTTGGTTAATTGTCTAACGGTCTTTTTTAATGGTATTTCCCACAAGATTATGGCAGTAATCCGCCGGCTGCCATGGCTACAGTTCCCCCCTAAATGCTCTTTGTAAAAGGGAATTAAAGAGATTTTCGGATTGTTCAAAAGCTTGAGTTAATCTTCCACGTTGAGTTTCTTGGCTCCTACAAAATGCCTCATACTTATCCTGAACTTCGATATTTGGAAGTTGAATCTTGATTGGCTTCAAAATTGTGAGAGTTAAGTATTTAGTATTAGTTCCTCTAGAAGATTGCTTAAGCTCATTTAATCGAAGATCTAAAGCTTTTTGCATATAAAAGTAAGAAATTCTTTCGTTTTTAAGATTGAGAATGTAGGTGCGCTGATAAGCATTAAACTTGCCTTTATAATGCTTTACCCAATAATCAGCACTGGCGTTATTGCCAGCCAACAGAAGAGCCTCACAATCAAAGGCATATTCGTCAATACTAAAAGGGACTCTTGAACACGTAAAAAATGGATATCTCCCATTTTCTACAGCAGCATTAGAGTCTAATTTTCCAGTCCTAAACTCTACCAAATCCCCAAGGCTCTCAACTTCCCACCCTTTCGGATTAGTAACAGGATCACCGAACATCTCTAGGAAAGTCGATTTTAACAACTCCTCAGTCAACCGAATTGCCTCTTTGCGCTTGCGTCGCACCCCATCCGCTTTATCTAAAATTGCCGCAATTCTTCGCTGTTCTTCGAGGGGTGGGAGGGGAAGCTGGTACTGTTTGAGGCTTTGGGCTGAGAGGTTAGGTTGTGAGGATCCGTTATCATATTTATAAATTTCTGCCTGTCCAATTGGACTAGCTAAATAACGATAGAAATAGTCCGTTCTAATTTGTTCAGAAGGTCGAATAATTACCAAAGAAGATGCTATTGCTCCCTCCTGAATATCTTTGATAATTGCCGTCTTGCCTAATGAGCCTCTTAAGCAGTACAAAATATCGCCAGACTTAACCTTTCCGCTTCCTAATAAGTCAAACCTTTTTCTAGAAATAAAGTTCATCGATTCAAAATCTATTTCACCATTTTGAATATGACCAGCATTTATAAAAGGGACTCCATTATCAACAAAATCTTTTTGACTTGGATAGTTTTTACCTCTATCTCCATTTATTAGGGTTCCTACTTCACCCAAACTTACCAGTTTCCAGCCTTCGGGCAACTTAGTCGGTTTGCTCATCCCAACATCTCCTTTAATGCGTGTAAAACCTGAACAATCTTATTTTCAAACATAAATCAAATATCCTTTCGGTGGACTAAAACTCACGAACTACAGGGGACATATTCCACCTCATCGAGAATTCGTTGTCCAAAAAAAGGACTCAACGACTCAGGTGTAACCAGATCCACACTCCGACCAAACAAGTCCTCCAAAAAGAAACATAAATCCATAAAATTATTAAACGTCTTCATCCCGGGTTGAAACACCACCAAAATATCCACATCGCTCTTCTCTGTCGTCTGCTCTGTCCGAAAAGATCCAAACAAACCACAGCGACTAACTCCCAATCGCCGTAATTCGGCTTGATTTTGCTCTAGCAGACTAATTACCTGTTGCTTTGTCGTTACAGTCATCACATCCCCTCTAAATGCCGACAAATCTTATTTCTCAGCATAAATCAAATATCCTTTCGGTGGACTAAAGCGGTGGGTTACGACGGATTGTTAGATTGACTTTAATGCCTAGATTGTTGCCGTCTAACCCACCCTACTATGAACTCTTCTCCCTTCAATGGGTAGGGTGGGTTAGCGATAGCGTAACCCACCACTCTCTTGGAATCTAAATGCCGACAAATCTTATTTCTCAGCATAAATCAAATATCCTTTCGGTTGAGCAAAACTACCAATGCAATCATTGCTCAAAGCGTAACCCCTTCGCGTCGTATGTTGTCAAGAAATGGATTATCTCCGCTCTGGAACTTTGCCGCAGAGATAAAATGACGGGAAACAACCACATTATAATCAAGGCAAAGCCTAGCGATAAATTCACTCGTGCGGTCAATTTCCTGATAAGGATCCACCACACCAGAAAGAATGACCAAAAGATCGATATCAGAATCTTCCCGTCCATCTTCCCGTGCTTGGGAACCGTAAAGGACGATTTTCTGTAATTGGTTTTGATAGAGCAGATGGAAATAATCTTTTATCTCCCGCAGAATAACCTCTAGCTGTAGATTTTTCATCTCCTAATCTCCTAACATCTCCTCTAATGCGTCCAAATCCTGACGAATATCAGCCTCTAAAGCCCTTAACTTCTGTAAAATAACCTTCGGCGGCTCATAGCTCACTTCCTCGTACTCTATCTCTTTATAGCGGTTAATTGATAGATCATAAGCATTGGCCTGAATCTCCTCGCGAGGCACAAAAAACGCCTTCCCTTGGCGATTGGTATCCTTAGCGGAGTCGCGTTGCTGCCAACAGCGCAGCAAGTCTGGGATATCATTATCGGCAATCGGTTGGCGCTTATCATCGAGAGAGAAACCATCCGCCACCATGTCATAAAACCAAACAAAGTCAGTCCCCTTTTCCCTTACCCCCAGCTTCGTAAAAATCAGGATTGCGGTAGATACCCCCGCGTAAGGTTTAAACACCCCCGACGGCATCGATATCACCCCCTCGAGCTTATGTTCTTCTACCAAGATGGTGCGGATGTCCTTATGGGCCTTGGACGAGCCAAATAGCACCCCATCCGGCACAATTACCGCACCTTTTCCCCCCGTCTTCAGCAAGCGCAAAAACAGGGCCATGAATAATAACTCGGTTTTAGTGGTGTCGATGATTTTCGATAAATCCTTGGCAATAGTGGACTTCTCCACCGAACCCTTAAACGGTGGATTAGCCAGAATCATGGTAAAACTATCCTCTACCCCGGCGTGATCCTCCGATAGGGAATCCCGGGCCTCGATAATCGGCTGCTCGATACCGTGTAACATCAGGTTCATACTGCCAATGCGTAACATCGTCGCATCGAAATCAAAACCGTGGAACATTTGGTTATTGAAATGCTCTAGGTTGCCGCGTTCAAGGAGCAAACGTCCCCCCTCGCTGTCCTTTAACTCCCGCACATACTCGGCAGCCGCCACTAAAAAGCCTCCTGTGCCACAGGCCGGATCACAGATAACTTCCCGGGGTCCTGGCGCTAATAACTCCACCATCATTTTGATAATATGGCGCGGTGTGCGAAACTGTCCGTTAGTCCCGGCTGTACTCAGTTTCGAGAGCATATATTCGTAAAGGTCGCCTTTGGTGTCCCGATCCTCCATGGGGATTTTTTCAATTTGCTCGATTACCGTCGCCAGCAGGGCCGGGGAGGCGATGAGAAACACCGCGTCCTTCATGTGTTTAGCGTAGGTGCTACCCTTAGAAAACTGTCCCAGATCTTTGATAAAGGGAAACGCTTCATCCCGGACAATCTGGAGCATTGTCTCGGCATCATCGATATTTTTGAAGCGGGACCAACGGATATGCTGTTGGCTGGGGGAAAAGGTGGGATTTTCGAGATTTTCGCCTAATCGTTGGGATTTACGCTCCTTAGCTAGTTCTAGGTCATCTAGGCGCTTGATGAAGAGTAAATAGGAAATCTGCTCGATTACCGAAAGCGGGTTACTAATGCCGTTATTCCAGAAGGTTGTCCAAAGTTTATCTATTTTGGATTTTAATTCGCCGGTGATCATCGCTGTTTACTCGTTCACTGCTTTTAGTATTGCAGTAATATTGTACTAAAAATCGAGGTTTCAGGGTGAAAAATGCTATTAGGTACTTAGGGTTTGCTGAATAAATCTAAAAACCTTGTTGGATAAGACTTTTAGACTTGTTTTCCCTCAAAAAGTGCCAGCCATTGCGGGGATCGGGGGAAAATTCAGGTACTTTTTCCCTGAAAATTAGGTAGTTGACCACCTGAAAATCGGTAAAACCCCACACCCCACACCCCACACCCTACACCCTGCCCCTAGGAAAAACTTTTTCAGCAGACCCTATTTAAGATACACTTTTCCGAACAACTCAATTGATAACCTTGCTCAAGGATAACTTTATCTCTTTTTAGGGAAATGCTGTATCCTAGAAAATAGAATAGGAAGGATAGTCAAAAATGTTAACCACTACCGAAACTAAATATTATACTCCCGAAGAATATCTAGCTCTAGAGGAAACGTCCGAAGATAAAAATGAATATCGTCAAGGAGAAATTATCCCAATGGTAGGAGCTACCACTAATCACAATCAGATTGCTGGAAACTTCTATCGAAGATTTCCTCTGACTATCAATAATCAAGATTATTATACCTACATGGAAACGGTGCGTTTATGGCTGTCAGATTATAGTATTTACACCTATCCCGATGTGATGGTGATTAAAGGTCAACCTCTCTATCAAGGGAATAGTCAATCTAACGTGATCAA
>NZ_JAPZRB010000483.1:0-8123 GCF_027531105.1 Microcystis sp. LE18-22.4A | reverse complement strand
AAAGTGCCAGATCCCGGAGTGATCGGGTGGAAAATTCCGGGACTTTTTCCCTGAAAATTAGGTAATTGACCCCCTCAAAATCGCTAAAACCCTACACCCTACACCCTACACCCCACACCCTGCCCCCAGGAAAAACTTTTTGCCGCAAACCCTAAATATTTTTCAACATCAGCAAAGAGCGAGTTTGAAAGCCGAGATTTTGGTAGAGATTGAGAGCATTGTCGTTATTGATGAAGACTTGTAAACCGATGCGGGTTTGTCCGCGACTTTTTGCCCAATCCTTAGCTCGATCGATTAGTGCGCTGGCGATACCTTGGCGACGATGCTGGGGATCGACATAAATTAGAAAAATATGACCATAGCGATCGCCTGTCACCTGATCGACGGCGCTCCCCATCCAGAGACAAGCGATCGCCGTTTGTTGTCCTTCGACGATCCAGAGGGGAGTATCGAGGCAAAAAAACTGTCTGACTGTATCAGCTAGATGGGAGAGGTTTTTTTGTTCGGGAAAAAATTCTTGATAGCTGCGGGTGAGAAAATTAATTAGTAGATAGCGATCGCTCGGTTTTCCCAGTCGCAGCTGATAATCTTCGGGAAGGTTAGCCATGCCAAGGATAAGAGAAAATTATGCCCAGGGATGGCTCGATCGGAGCGGGTGCCGCTAAATCTGCCGGTAAAAAAATCCGGATGCCAGTGGCAACCAGAGCAACTAAAAACACGAAGATAGTCAGGAGCGGGGCGATATATTGCCGGAAAAAAGCCATAATTATTTGATCTCTAAACTGCTGTTCCTTCTATTTTAAGGATTGCCAGTGGAGATATCGGCAATTTTTTTAAAAAAATTCGCCCAAAAAAAAGTGATCGGCATACCGATCACTAGAAACCGACAACTAGACTATGGCTAAACACCGATTAAATCTAACGAAGGTGCAAATAGGCCGCCTCTGCTTCCAATTGACGCACTAGAGCCTCATTTCCCTGCGCTCTAGCTACTTCCAGTCGGTGTTGTAAATTTCTGCGGAGTGTTTCCCTATGGGCCACGGTGGCCTGTGTTAGGACTTGCTGACGATTTTTGTTCATGGTGGACAGACTTTTGAGCGACTTAACTTACCTTATATCTAAATCATAACATTCTCCTTAGGAAACTGTATCTTTAGCTACTGAATTTAGCGTTAAGATTTATTAAAGCTGTTGGCAACCTTAGTGACAAGTCAATGACGGAACAGGCACTGATAACCCTTACTAGCGATTTTGGACTACAGGACGGTTATGTGGGCATTATCAAGGGAGTAATCGCGGGAATTGCCCCCCATGCTCGCACGATCGATCTGAATCATCAAATTTCGCCCCAAGACCTTTACGCTGGTCGTTTTATCCTCCTGAATGCCTATCAATACTTTCCCCAAGGCACTATTCATCTGGCAGTTATAGATCCGGGGGTAGGAAGCAAAAGACGCGGGGTAGGGATTCGTTTTGCCGGTGGTTATTTAGTTGGTCCAGATAATGGTTTATTTAGTGGCATTTTAAGCCAATCTCCCGCTATATCTGCCGTTAATCTCGATAATTCTTCCTATTGGCGCACCCCTAACCCTAGCACTACTTTTCATGGTCGTGATATTTTTGCTCCTGTGGCCGCTTATTTGTCCCGGGGAGTACCCCTAGAAATGTTAGGTGAGATTATTGATCCCGATAGCTTGCAACAATTAGCGATCGCTGTTCCGCAAATCGAGGAAGATAAAATCAGGGGTCAAATTCAATATATTGACATTTTCGGCAATTTAATCAGCAATATTCCCGATTATCTCCTAGAGGGAAAAAATTGGTCGGTGCAGTTGGGGCCAAAAATTATCCCCGCAAAAAACACCTACAGTGATGTTCCTTCCGGAGAAATAGTCGCTTTTATCGGTAGTCACGGGGGGTTAGAAATTGCCGTCAATAGTGGTAGCGCCCAAAAGCAATTACACCTAAATATTGGCGATGCGATCGAGGTTACAATAGATAGGAGTTAGCAGTCAGTATTCTCCGAGTCAGGAGTCAGGAGTCAGGAGTCAGGAGTCAGGAGACTCCGAGATAGGAGTCAGGAGTCAGGAGTCAGGAGATAGGAGATTATTTCTATTTATTCTTCCCACACCCCACACCCTACACCCTACACCCTACACCCCACACCCCACACCCCACACCCCACACCCTACATCCCACACCCCACACCCCACACCCTACTGATAACTGATATAGCTTTTTAATCAATTCTCATACTAATATCTAACCAAGTAGAACGGGTAATCGGGGCGCTAGTGGAAATATAATCTACTCCTGTTTCGGCAACGTTGCGAATGCGATCGAGGGTAATATTTCCCGATGCTTCTATTTTGGTTTTACTATTAAAATTGCGGATCATCTCCACAGCAGTTTGCATCATCTCTAAATCCATATTATCTAACATAATGATCTCTACCTGCTGCTGCAGGGCCTGATTCACTTCTTCTAATTGGCTGGTTTCTACCTCAATTGTGAGAGGATAGGGCATATTTTGCCGTACACGACGCACTGCTTCCTCAATGCTGCCTGCTGCTTGAATATGATTATCTTTAATCATAATTGCATCATCTAACCCCAAACGATGGTTAATAGCGCCACCGATACCGGAGGCATATTTTTCTAAAATTCGCAATCCGGGGGTAGTTTTGCGAGTATCCACCAATCTTGTCGATAAATCGGCAATTTTCTCCACATACTGACGAGTGGCACTAGCAATCCCACTCAAGCGCATGGCAAGATTTAAAGCGACTCTTTCCCCGATTAACAGCGCATCGAGGGAACCTTCTATCTCAGCAATAACTTTAGACTTGGGGCAGAATTCCCCCTCGGCAACGGTGGGGGTAAAGTGAATAGTGGGGTTAAGCAGTTGAAAAACTCTTTCAGCTACGGGTAAACCGGCAATAACTCCCGCTTCTTTGGCAATCCAACTAGCTTGACCAATTTTAGCATGACCGAAGAAAATTGCTTGGGTGGTGCGATCGCCTCTACCGAGATCTTCTCGTAACCAGTTTTCTAACAAGGGATCAAGAACTAATAGGGGCGGTAACATAGAATTTATCGAAAAAATCGGGACGTATTTATTTTAAGTTTAGGAATGTTTGACCTGTTTGTAAACTTTCTTTAATTGAAACTTATCCCTTCATAGATTAACTCGATCGCACAGTGAAAATCGAGACTAGATAGAATAATTTCTTCCCCTTGACTATAAGCGCAGTAAAACCAAATTTTATCTTCACCGCGGCGATAAACCTCAACACTGATCGATTCGGCATCGACTAAAACGTATTCTTGTAAACTGGCAATCTGACGATAATATTGTAACTTTTTGGTGCGATCATAGTTTCCTGTGCTAGGGGAAAGCACTTCAATAATCACTTGTGGATGTTGAATAAAATTACGAGATTCTCTATCCCTAGAATCGCAACTAATCACCAAATCGGGATAAAAATAACGACTATTATTAGCTTGTACCTTGGCATCAGATACATTGACTCGACAGCCTCGCGGACGGAGATGAGAATATAAAGTTCTGTAAAAATTCAAGGTAATATCATTATGGGGCAGACTACCCCCAGTCATGGCGATAATTTCCCCATCAATGTATTCATGGCGACATTCCTGTGTAGCTTCCCATTCTAGATACTCTTCTGGGGTCATTCTTTCTGGGTATTGAGGTTGAGCGATCATTTTTCTTTTTCCTTGTCAACTAACTAAATTAATATCCCATTTCCTTTTTATGTTAGAACATTTTCTCGCCCGAAGATTTAAGAATAGTTATAATTAAGCGGTGACTGATTAGCCTAATGATAAGATGGAGACAGAAAGCATTATTATCGCAGGTCGCTAAGATGACGAAAACAGTTGCCGATATCATGACTCCCAATCCCATCACCGTCACCGCTAACACTTCTCTGTCTGAAGCAGTGAAGATTTTGGCCGAAAAGCGGTTTAGTGGTTTACCCGTGGTGGATGACAATATACGACTGATTGGGGTTATCTCCGAAACTGACCTTATGTGGCAGGAAACGGGAGTAGAAGCTCCTCCTTACATTATGCTCCTCGATAGTGTCATCTATCTACAAAATCCTAGCCGTCACGAGAAATTACTCCATAAAGCTCTCGGTCAAACCGTGGGGGAAGTAATGACCGATAAACCTATTAGTATCACAGCCGATCGCCCTTTGAAAGAAGCGGCCTCGTTAATGTATGATCGTCATGTGCGTCGTTTACCGGTGATTGAGGAAGAAACCCACAAAGTAATTGGTATTATCACTCGCGGTGATATCATTCGCGATATGGCAAAATCGGAAGCATAATGGCTTTTCTAGGGCAACAATTAACTAAAAGGTCTTGAACAAATGAATCAATCTCAGGAAACGGTTACTTATTCCCTAGAAACTATCTTGATGCGGATGGAGGGAAAAATCGATTCGTTACAAAAAGATGTGACGGATTTAAAGGTAGGACAAGCGGTGTTAACGGGAAAAGTTGAGGGAATAGAAAATCGACTAAACTCATGGGAGGAAAACCAGAAATATGTGAAAACTTTTTTTCTGAGCAGTAATCCCTAAATTCTTGTTTCCCTTGCAATTTTTCTAAAAACTATCAGGATGAAGCGCCGTCAATTTCTCACTAATTCCGCCCTAACTGCTGTTAGTTTTTCCCTAATTACCAGAAAAGTTATTAGCAATAATTTTCCTCTAATTAAACCGCCACATCTACAACCGGGGGACGGAGTGGGTATTATTAGTCCGGCGGGGGCAACTTTTAAAGAAGATGATTTGAATATAGTTATTGAAGCAGTTAAAGCTTTAAAATTAGTCCCAAAAGTTGGTCAACACGCTTTAGATCGTTATGGTTATCTAGCCGGTAAAGATAGCGAGCGAGCCGCGGATATAAATCAATTTTTTGCCGATGATAATATTGCCTTAATTTTACCAATTCGCGGCGGTTGGGGAAGCGCTCGTTTATTACCTTATCTCGACTACGATTTAATTGGCCGTCATCCGAAAATTATCTGTGGTTTTAGTGATATAACTTCTTTATTATTAGCTATTTATGCCAAAACTGGTTTAGTTACTTTCCATGCTCCCAATGGCTTTTCTAGTTGGCGCACCGCTCAAACTGAAAGCTTTCGACAGGTTTTATTTTCCGGGGAAAAGTTGACTTTTAGAAATATTCCCGATCCCGATGATGCCAATCGTTTAATGCGGGTAAAAAATCGGATTCAAACTATTACTAAAGGTCAAGCAAAAGGTAAATTAATCGGTGGTAATTTAACCACTTTAGCCTCGATCGCAGGTTCTCCCTATCTACCAGATTTTACCAGTGCTATCCTATTTTTAGAAGATATTGGTGAAGATATTTATGAAATAGATCGCCTGTTAAATCAATTAAAATTAGCAGGAATTCTCGATAATTTAGCTGGGTTTATCTTCGGTCAATGTAGCAATTGTAGCGCCGATAGTGACTATGGTTCCCTGACTTTAGAAGAAGTGATCCGAGAATATATCCAACCCTTAAAAATTCCCGCTTGTTTAGGTTTGATGATCGGACATTTGGAGATTATCGAGACTCTAGCTATTGGTATTGCAGTAGAATTTGATGCTAATCGGGGAACAATTACTATGTTAGAATCGGCGGTTAGTAAGTAGATGTTAAAGCATCAAAAACTGTTCCGGCGTTGCCACTCAAAGACTTTTTCAGCAGCTCCTATATTAATTTTTGGGGTACTGATAAGTAGTTGGACAAAAGTAAAGTTAACTGTGGGGTAAGGAGTCAGTCCCGATGAAAAAATTTTCACCCCCACAGATGAAAGAGGTTTCTTTCCCTACACCCCACACCCCACACCCTACACCCTCTTTCAAGTCAGAGGAATGTAGCGAAATATACGGAGCGCTCGAACCAATTTGTAATATATGTGGGCTATAAAATAGGATGATGCGAGCGTTGTCCATACTTGCATCGGGAGGGAACCGTGACGACTTTTCTGGCTTCGCTCAATTTACTGCCTTCTAGTTCTCCCGCTGCCAATTTTCGGACTGGAGAATGGACTTTTCCCGCACTCTACTCCACTCTTGCTCCTGCTGCCCTAGCAGATTTAGTTTTTTCTCGTTACGAGATTGATGTACCGAAAAATTGTCAATTTTGGCATCGGGGTTTAAGTGATGTGTATCTCCTCGAAACCCTGAAAACTCCCTACATTTTGCGCGTATCTCACTGCCATTGGCGCAGCAAAATGGAAATAGACTTCGAGTTAGAATTATTAGATTATCTCGATCGCTCTCAGGTTCCCGTCGCTGCGCCAATTCGCACCAAAAACGGTGATTTATCCGTAGAAATTAAGGCTCCGGAAGGGAAACGTTACGCCGTCCTTTTTCCCTATGCTCCTGGAGGAATTGCTATTGGGGACATAGATATAGAACAAGCCTATCATTTAGGGGCGATCGTGGCTAATTTACATCGGGTGACAGCAGATTTTCAACCCCTAGCCTATCGTCATCCCCTCAACCTCAAATATCTTCTCGACGATTCCCTGCAAATTATCGCACCTTTTCTGCACCAACGACCGAGCGACCTAGACTGTGTTTTAGAAACCATTGGGGAAATAGAGGAAGAAACCGCTAAATTACCGACAGAATCTCCCTATTGGAGCATTTGTTGGGGCGATCCTCATAGTGGTAATGTGCATATCACCCCTGATAATCAGATGACCCTATTTGATTTCGATCAGTGCGGTTATGGTTGGCGAGTTTTTGATATCGCTAAATTTCTGCAAGTTTCCCTACAATCCGGCTTAAATCGCCAGGTTCGCCATGGTTTCATCCAAGGCTACGATGAAACAGTGCCTTTAACCGATGGTGAATTATCTTGTCTTCAGTATCTCACCCAAGCGGCCTATATTTGGTCTTGGTCAATTAGCTTAAATAACCTGCGTTTAACCGATTATAGTCGTCTGTGCGCCAATTATTTTAGCAGCCGTTTGGCCATTCTCAAACGTTTAAGAACCCAAGAATGGGAATTATTCTAAGCAGCCTTGATCCTGCTGGTGAGCAAATTTCCTGGGGGTAGGTTGTGGGGTGTGGGGTTTTACCCATTTTCAGGGAAAAATTACCTGAATTTTCCCCCTGATCACTCCAATGACCGGCACTTTTTGATGGCCAAAAAGCCTAAAAGTCTTATCCAAAAAGCCGGCCCCAACTAACCAAGATCAACTTTCTTGCTGGTCAATGGCCAAACGAGGGATCGATCCCTGTATGCTGGTAAGTATAGATAATCACTAGGTAAAGACTTTCTTCTCCATCTGCCAAAAGTGAAGCAAGCTTTACCGCTTTTGAATACTCTCTCACAGCCTCACAGACAGATGGTATTATGTCCAGAAGAAAGAAGAAGTTTCCCTGTGGTCACAAGGGTTATGGCCAAGTCTGCCATCATTGCGCTCAACTAGATGCCGCGTGGGAAGAAAGAAAACGTCAAAAAAATGCTTGGGAAGCCACTTTTTCGCAAGATCCGATCGATCTGCGGGAATTACCGAAAAATGTGGTACTTAAAGCTAGGGAAATCCTGCAAGGATTGCAAAATCACCGCAATTATCGAGATTTCCACGGTAAACGATTGCGACACGATCGCTTTATTATCAGTATCCCCGTTACCCGCAATTATCGCCTCATCTGTCGCGACCACGGCAATCTCCTCGTCCCGGAAGCGGTCATCTCTCACGAAGATTATAACGTCTGTAAACCGGGTAGGTGAAGCTAATCTTTAGTTTGCTTGGGAAGATTTATCGCTGTTTATGTCTCCCGAAAATCCGGCAGCCAATTTTGATCGAGAATCTCCTCTAGACTAGCTAACAATTCCACAGGGAAAATACTGGCATCTAATTGGGTTTCGTCAATAAGCAGATGGCGAGCATCGAGATAACATTTCGCTAAAATTTCTCTTAAATAGGGTTTGCTGAATAAATCTAAAAACCTTGTTGGGTAAAACTTTTAGACCTTTTGGCCATCAAAAAGTAATGGATCTGGGAGTGATCGGGGGAAAAATCCCTGGACTTTTTCCCTGAAAATTAGGTAATTGACCCCCTC
>NZ_JAPZRB010000344.1:0-2859 GCF_027531105.1 Microcystis sp. LE18-22.4A | reverse complement strand
TTACTCACTTGCATAAATGAGATGCTCCCATGTGATGTGTGATGATGTGATGAGATGTGGTCTTGGGTTTTTTCTAAGACGATAAAGGTTTATATTTGGCGGTTAATTGATAGAAAGACAAGGGAAATTATTGGTTGCTATTTAGGGTATGCTGAAAAAGTTTTTCCTGGGGACAGGGTGTGGGGTGTGGGGTGATGGGAGTTGGGAGTGCCGGAGTTGGGAGAATAAAGCTGCCTTTTGCATGAGTGCCTTTTGCCTTCAGAAGCTGATCACTGAAAAGACTCCCCCAACACCCATCTCACTGCCGGGGAAAACCGCTATAGAATAGAGAAAAAAGAGAATTGCGAGGAAAAAACTCTGTCTTTTAACCCGATTGTCATTCCCCCTTCCCCGGAAAATCCCGCTCGCTATCTAGTGATCATGCTGCACGGTTGGGGTGCAGATGCCATGGATCTGGCCCCCCTTGCATCGATGTTGGATCTGGCTGATTGTCAATTTTTGTTTCCTAATGCTCCCTTCGATCATCCCCAAGTGCCGGGGGGACGCGCCTGGTATGCTTTAGAAACCTCCGATTATCAAGGTTTAGTCCCTAGTCGTCAACAGTTGCACGATTGGATTATTTCCCTAGAAGCAACTACCGGTATTCCCCTAGAGCGGACTTTTTTGACTGGTTTTTCCCAAGGGGGAGCGATGACGCTGGATGTGGGTTTATCTTTACCCTTGGCGGGATTGGGTTCCTTGAGTGGTTATCTGCACGGTGAACCCCATCCCCAAGGCCCACAAAATGTCTTAATTGTTCATGGTAAGCAGGATACCGTCGTTCCTATCGCTGCTGCTCGTCAAGCCAGAGATTTACTGCTTGGTTTGGGGGTTAACGTCGAATATCACGAGTTAAATATGGGTCACGAAATCCCGATTCCGGCACTGACTATTTTACGCCAATTCCTCCGCAATCGTCTAGAAACTGCATGAATAATGCTCGTCAGCTGGCTTTGCTGATTTTACGGGATATCGATCGCTCCTCCGCCTATCCCGATCGCGCTCTTGATCGCCATTTGTCCGCTAGTTCCTTAAATTGTCTTGACAAAGCCTTGACAACGGAGATTGTTTATGGTATAATCCGCCGACAAAGAACCTTGGATGCGCTGCTCGATCGCCTGGGGAAAAAAACTGCGGCCCAGCAACCCCCGGATTTACGGCGAATTCTCCATATTGGTCTTTATCAACTGCGTTATCTATCCCAGATTCCCCCATCGGCGGCGGTGAATACGGCGGTAGAATTAACTAAAATCAGTCATTTAGGCAAATTAGCGGCGGTGGTTAACGGAATGCTGCGGCAATATCTCCGTTTAACTGCTAATGGCGACGATCCTTTACTTTTACCGGAAAATACCGCTTCTAGATTGGGTATTCTCCACAGTTTCCCCGATTGGTTGGTGCAATTGTGGTTAGATCGCTTTAGTGTTACGGAAACGGAACAACTGTGTCAATGGTTTAATCGCTCTCCTGACCTCGATATTCGGATTAATCCCCTGAAAACTAGCCGAGAAGCCCTAGAAAATGAGTTAGAATCAGCCAATATAACTTTTAATCATCTTAAGTTACCTCTAGCTTGCCGTTTAACCTCTGGTTTAGGCAATATTGAGCGTTTAGAGGGATTTCGAGCCGGAAATTACACCCTACAGGATATTAGCGCCCAATTAGTCACTTATCTCCTCGATCCCCAGCCCGGAGAGACAATTATCGACGCTTGCGCGGCACCGGGGGGAAAAACCACTCATATTGCCGAATTAATGGGCGATCGAGGTAGAATATTAGCCTGTGATCAAACGGCATCCCGTTTACGACAGTTAGAAGCCAATATTAAAAGATTAGACTTAAAAGCGATCGAAATACATCTAGGGGATAGTCGCGATCGTCCCCAGTGGCACGGCATCGCTGATCGTGTACTAATCGATGCTCCATGTTCAGGACTGGGAACCCTGCACAAGCGTCCTGATATACGTTGGCGACAAACACCAGAAAATTTACCTGTACTAGCCAAACGACAGGGGGAACTTTTAGCCTCGGCTGCCACTTGGGTAAAACCGAAGGGAATCTTAGTTTATGCCACCTGTACTCTCGATCCGTTAGAAAATGAAAGAGTGATCGAGCAGTTTTTAGCCGCTCATCCCGATTGGAAAATGGCCACTCCTGACTCTAATTCATGCTTCTCAGAATACTATACAGAAACGGGAGCGATCGAAGTGTTACCCCATCGGCATAATCAAGACGGTTTTTTTATGGCTAAGTTAGTCAAGGAAGTGTGGGATGAAAAATAAACAATTACTGAAAATTCTCATCGGTGTTGCTTGGATTGATGGTGTCATTCAACCATCAGAAAGAAATTATTTACGACAGGTAGCTGTGAGGGAAAAACTTGATGATGATCCGGAGATAAAACCACTATTATCGGAACTAAAACCAGTTAAAACCGGTGAATGTTATCGATGGTTAGAGTCCTATTTAGGCGATAATCCTAGTCCAGAAATCTATCAAGATCTACTAACATCGATTAGCACTTTAATCTATAGCGATGACGACGTGGATATACAGGAAGCGAAATTATTAACTAAAGTGCAGAGTTTCGATCCGACTCATGATAGCCATCGATCGATGTTAGATAAATTAGTGACGGGAATTCAAAAATTGTACCACAGGGCAATTACTGAAAGTAATTAGGGTCTGCTGAAAAAGTTTTTCCTGGGGGTAGGAGTCAGTAGCCGGTCGTCAGGAGCCGGTCGTTTTAGGCTTTGTTGCCCTTGTTTTTTGTACCAAGCGATGTACTACAAGAAGGATAATGCAAGGTTTTTGAACGTC
>NZ_JAPZRB010000178.1:0-1652 GCF_027531105.1 Microcystis sp. LE18-22.4A | reverse complement strand
ATGGGAGTGATCAGGGGGAAAATTCCTGGACTTTTTCCCTGAAAATTAGGTAATTGGCCCCCTCAAAACCGGTAAAACCCCACACCCCACACCCCACACCCCACACCCTGCCCCCAGGAAAAACTTTTTCAGCAGACCCTACTTATTAGTGTAGTTTGGTATGGGCTTTTTTCTCATAGGTGCGTTCAAATTTTCTGCGGGTGTAATTGGCAGCGATCGCTATTGCTAAAGCCAAAATTGCGAAAATAAGGGCAGTAATTTGATAGATAGACTGATTTGGGGATAAAATTGCCAGTAAAACTAATAATATACCCATTAAAATCGCAATTTGTTTAGTTTTTACCATGTTTTCATGGGCATCGCTACAGGTGCGACAGTGGACAGTGTGACGAGAATAGCGATCGAGGGGTAAAGGATCGGATAAATCGATCGCCGTTGTCCGCTGGCTGGTGTAGCCTTGATAGTAGGGGAAAGAGTCCCCATAGCGATCGAACCATTGACGTAACTCAATCACCAAGGCATCGGAACTTTTTAAGGGTAAGTATAATTTTTGTAAACTATCTCTTGACTTTTCCACCATTTGCTGCTGACTTTGAATTAAAGGTAGATCATCTTCGAGGATGCGACTTTGACGCAGATGTTCCAACCAGCGCCAACGGTATTGACGGGAGTTAACGGCAAAATTTTGGTAACGTCGCATCAGTAAGCGAGAACGACCTTGACTGAGAGAAATCCCGTATAAAGCCAATCCAGCACACCAATCGGGATTAGGCAGAGCAAAACGATAATGAACGAGATTAGGGGCTAGAAAATCCAGATATTTCCAGCTTTCCTGCGGATTGCGGCTATTGCGCCACTGACTGCGAATTCCCCGCGCCGAGATTTCGAGGATTTGGAAGGCTAACGGTTGAGCATTTTCCCGTTTTGCCCCGAATTCGCTGCGATCATGGCTAATATTAACATGGGCGGGATCGAGGAGATTTTCGAGTAAATAGCCCTGTTCATAGGGAAAATCGATGACATAATCGGTATGGACACAATTGGGGTCTTCTAGGTCTTTGATGATAGGAATATCGCTTTCTTTCGCTGTTTCCTCTTCTCCTAACCAAACCCAGAGGACTCCCTGACGTTCCACCACCCCATAGGATTTAACCTTGGCATTGCGGGGAATCGGGGTATTGACTGGCAGTTGGGGAATATGGGAACATTTTCCATCCGTCTCGAACTGCCAACCATGGTACAAACATTCTAAACGACCAGCGATCATCTGTCCTGTGGAGAGTTTAGCCAAGCGATGGGGACAGCGATCAAGCAAACAGCCCCATTTTCCCTGCTGATCGCGAAATATTAGCAATGGTTGCCCATAAAGAGAGAAAGAGTAGGGATTTTTTTGCCAATCCTGCACGAATAACACAGGATACCAACAATTTTGGTAGTGAAAATAGTCATCCCTAGGGAGGGGTTGAGATTGATCAGTGCTTGTCATGGGGATGAGAGAGAAAAAATATTGATCTTGACATCCTCGCCGCCGTAAAACGGACGGCGATTCCCAAACCTCACGATTTAGGTTTCTGCTTCTTTCCCGAAGGATTTTTCGCACCTGCCTTAACAGATTTACTCTGTTCTGGTCTTATGGTCGCTCTACAGACTGA
>NZ_JAPZRB010000125.1:0-3376 GCF_027531105.1 Microcystis sp. LE18-22.4A | reverse complement strand
GCTAATTATAAATTATACAGAGGTAGCAGCGGCTAAGTCTGGGTACTGGCAGTGCGGGACGGTGCTATGGCGATTTGATTACCCTATTCAGAAATCTTTGTCAAGTACAATTTATACCAAATTAGATGAGCTTACCCTGCTATTTTATCAAAAATAATCAATAATTGGCAAGTCACAAATCAAAGTCGTAATCTTGAGTTTTTAATTTCGTGGGGACTTGGTCTTGTTTTCAACACGATAGCAATTCAAAAGCTCTTTACCCAAGGAACTGCTGAAAGTCTCAGATTATATATGAAACCTGAGATGTCATACAATTGGCGTCAACTGACAACTTATTTATCAAGCTTGAATTTTTTGGGGCTAATTCCAGCCGCATTAATTTTAACAGTTATTTTATTTTTTCTCTTACATCTATTTTCCCTTCGTAAATTTTTGAGAACATTATTGATTGAGAATATAATTTTTATTGGAATTTTAGTAACGGTTACATCAGTTGCTTGGAGTCTGGTTTATACTGATCCATCTAACTACCATTTTAATGCGTTTCTCTTCCCATTAGCGGCCATTAATAGCGATTCCCCTTTTATTCCTCTTGTTGATGATGGGTTTAAAACTTTATATGGCGGATATTATCTTTGGCTTGGCCTACTATCACGATTAATGGGAAATAGTCTATTGTCTATTAAAATTGTTGTATGTAGTTTGATTGCTCTTCAGATTATTCTTTACTATTTAATAGTTAAAGCTATTTACAAAAATCCGTTGTTCAGAATTTTGGTATTCATCAGCTGCCTATTTTGGAGTTATTTTTATTTTAGGGTAGTAGGAGGAGATTTATACTTTCAATATTTTCCTTTAAGAACTTTATTTCCTTGTCTTTTACTGGTCACTTCGTTCTATATATCTGAAAGAAAATTTTTCGATAAAGCTAGTTTTCCTCTGGGATTTTTAACAATTAACTTACGAGATTTGCTTCTAGATTTTACAGTGGCAATGGCTCTATTAAGTAATTTTGATTCTGGTATATGTGTCTTGATTATGTATTTCTTTATTTACATTTGGAATGAGTTTAAAGTAGATGGTTTTAGCGCAAAGACCATGATTAAAAAATTAACAGGATTTAGTATAAATTTTATAATTATCATTTTCATAATTATTTTTGGCTTTAGAATTATTGCTGGAGAATTTATCAATTTTTATAATTATATAGGTTTTACTTTTAAATTTGGCTCTGGCTTTATGGGTTTGCCTTTTCCAGATAATATGTGGATGATGTTTATGGTCGTTTACGGTTTTAATATCATACAATCTTTTCAGAGTTCTATTGAGGATAAAAACGCTAAGTATCGTTTTGTAATTGCCATCTGGGGAATAGTTAGCCTCTTTTATTTTGTCAATAGAAGTCATCCTGGGAATTTGTTAGCTGTATCACTTCCCTTCTTTCTTTCCTATGGTTGTTTGATTGATTATGCCTTTAGTTCTTATCGAAAAAAATGTCTGAATCTGAACCAGAATTGATGCAGAATAAAATGGCATTTAGGGAGTTTTTACCAATCTTATTGCCCGATTCGTTTGATTTGTTAAGGCTCTCCCTTATCAGTGTATTAGTCATGCCCTTTATTATTATCTCCCTAATCGCTTGTGTAAAATTTATCCCCGCAACGATATCCAATTTTCAACGCCCTAAAAGCTATTCGCAAATGTCTGCTTTAGCCAGCTTGTCTGAGAGAGTGGCTACATTAGAAAAGCAACTAAACCGTCCATCAATTCTAATTTCCGATTGGGTTGAATCATACTATTATCTTGACAAAAACAGAAAAGTATTGTTCTATCCCGAGATAACTTCTATTTTATCTGGGGATAATTCTTTTCAGCCCCGTTTTATTGACGCTCTCAATAAATTCAATCCAATTGTCACCCTATGTCCCATAAATGTACCTGTCATAAAAGAAAATCTTCATGGCACTTTTTTACAATTACTCTATCAGAATAATTATCAACTTGTAGAGTCAGGGAAAAACATAGATGACCGTATCCTGAAAAATTGTAAGATTTACATAAAAGATTAGAACTGTAATAGAGTCAGAGAATCTTGACAAAATCCCATAACCTAAAACGAGCCGAGCGCTTGGCGGCAAAATTAAGAGCGCAATTGGGTTGACATTGACAATGGTTTATGATAAGAAAGTGGCATCAGTTGTTCACCCCAACCAACCAATGGCTCAAGAAACCCTCCTAATTGCAGCTAACCCACTAGGGATCAAGCTACCACCGACCCAAGATGAGCTACCTTCTGATGATGGTATTCCCATGGAAACCCAGCGACACGGACTGCAAATGCAGTTATTAGTCAGACCTCTCTCCCGGTGGTTAAAAAACCAAGGACGAGAAGCGTTTGTCGGAGGCAATATGTTTGTTTACTTTAGCCCCAATCAAGTGCGGAACGAGGATTATCGCGGACCTGATGTATTTGTCGTTGTGGACGTGCCTCGAAGAGAAAGGAAAAGCTGGGTCGTCTGGGAAGAAGAAAAAGCTCCTGATGTGGTGATTGAGTTGCTTTCTGAGAGTACAGCCAAAAAAGATAAAGAAGAGAAAAAGCTTATCTATCAGAATCGTTTGCGGGTGACAGAATACTTTTGGTATGATCCCTTTGACCCAGAAGATTTAGCGGGACATCGCTTAGAAGGGGGTGTTTATAAATCTTTAAACCCAGATGCTCAAGGCAGGTTCAGCAGCGAAATATTAGGGCTAGTGTTAGTGCGGTGGCAGGGAATTTATGGGGATGAACAAGAGCCGATTACTTGGCTACGTTGGGCAACAGCAGAGGGGCAATTGCTCCCCACCATAGAGGAGTTGGCCGAGCAGGAAAAGCAACGGGCTGAACAGGAAAAGCAACGAGCCGAACGCTTGGCAGCAAAATTAAGAGCGCTAGGAGTTGAAGTTGATGATAGTGTATGAACTAATTGCAGGCATTGTCCACCTACAGGTCTATTTTATAATTAATTTAATGCACCTACTTAGTTGCGGGCAGTTTATGAGAGCTTATTAAATATAGAAAGGACTGTTTACGACAATGACACCATCTGCTATTGATTTACCGACAAAATCAACGATAATCACTTGGGAAAAACTGCCAGAAGATTTCATTCTACCTGACGAACCTGTGGACAACAACTTGCAACCCCTATTAGCAGCAGCTTTACGGGAATCCCTAGAATTAGCAGGACTAATTCTAGAATCGATGCTAATTGCCTCTAATTTTGGCTTGTGTGCTACCGTTAAAACTCAAACAGTTGTCAAAGCACCTGATTGGGTTTATATTCCCTCGGTAAAACCGATTCCTAGCGGAAAAATTCGGCGCAGTTATACTCCCCAT
>NZ_JAPZRB010000274.1:0-3733 GCF_027531105.1 Microcystis sp. LE18-22.4A | reverse complement strand
CGTTAAAATCGATGTTTGATAATTTTACCCTGCGCTTGTTCTGCTAACGCTTGCTCTAGTGCCTGCTGTTCAGAAAGAGGGATATCTGCAAAGCGAATGACCGATGTTTCCTGACAAATGAGATAATCTGGATTAAGCTGCGTTAACAGTTCCTCAGCTGCAGATGCGATCGCTTGTTTAATCTCTTCATCTCAAGCAGGTTGAGTCGTCTGGAAAAGATCAGATTGCATAAAAAGTCTCAGCCAATCAAAACGCTATGGTTTCCTTTATTCTAACACCAAAAAAAGCGATCGCACTTTATCAATATAGCGCGATCACTGCCAATAATCCTCGCCAAAATCAGCCGCCTGGATTGCACCAAAGATATCAATCTTCAATGTTCGATACGAGGCATTAGAGAGGAGTGAGAGAAGATGTTGTCATGTCAGCTAAAATGGAAACGTAAAGTTAAACGAAATCAAACCGATGAAACTTCGACAACCCCGATACAGCAAAGAAGAATTTGCTAGACGTGGCAACGACCTCTATGAATCTCAGATTCGTTCTCAAGTCGAGGAAGGCAATCATGGTAAAATTGTCGCTATCGACATTGAAACTGGAGCCTTTGAAGTGGCTGATGACATCGTAACCGCATCAGAGCATCTCCTGGCCAAATATCCCGATGCTCAGACTTGGTTTATCCGCATTGGGCATCGGGCAGTCTATCATTTTGGCGCACGGAGTTTGAGAGAAACTCTATGATGTATGGCTCGGTAAATCAGAGTTGTGAGGCAATCCTTCCAGTTGTCGTGAAAAACGATACTAGAAGGCAACTCGTAGATGCAGTAATTGATACAGGTTTTTCAGGATTTTTGACCTTGCCTTCTAGTATTATTGCGGTTCTAGATTTAACCTGGAAGGGGCGTGATATCGCAACATTGGGAGATGGCAGTTATTGTATTTTCGACGTTTATATTGCGAGGGTAATTTGGGACGGTCAGTATCGCACAATCGACATCAATAAATCCGAAACAGTGCCTTTAATTGGGATGGGATTGTTGCGAGGCTATGATTTGCGAATTCAGGCGATTGAAGGCGGTTCCGTTACTATTGAACTATTGCCAATTCCCCACTAGAACCATAACCCAACCTTGTATAACGTTTCCCAATGAATTGTAAAAAGGAAGTTGACGGCGATAATCTCTATTTCGGTTAGTTCTCCAATCAACTCAAAGCCATTACCCAGATCGTCATTCTAACAAAGATTAATAAAAATGTGGAATGTCTCCCCAAAAAAGCGATCGCACTTTATCAATAGAGCGCAATCACATCTAATTCGAGACCTTAATTATAGCTTTATTCGCCCTAACTTGGAGGCACTTCAAGTCATACTCTGTCCGTAAATCATCTGCGATTTCTGGCTCATCCCTCTTCCTAAGCTTCTCTTTCGGTTTGCGTCACTTCTCTTGCAATAAAGTTCCTCTAAGAACAATGTTAATCAAAACTAATATTTTGCCATAAATCTGCTCTGACAAACTTGGATAAATGACCTACATTTGTTGTCGCAATTATCAGATTTGTCACAGATAACGTGACAGCTTGTGCAATTAAAATCATATCACCATCAATTGTTTTATCTGCTGCTGTGGGTTGTCCTTGTTGGCGTGCCTGCGCCCAAAATAAAGCAGCTTTTCGCATTGCATCCGTTGTAATGGGTAGGTATTCTATTAAGTTAGCTAACTCATCCAGTCGCTTAATTCCTTTAATCTTGTTAGCGCGTAACAACTCTCGACGCACCTCATAATCAGCAATTTCTGGAAGAATAACCCTAATACCTGCTTTAATTAGTGTTTGTAGCCAACAATTACAAGCTAGACTTTCAGGCGCTCGCTTAGGATTAGTAATTAAACCGATAATTCCCGTATCTAATAAAACTACTCTATTCACCAAGTTACTCCCTTTAATTCAGCCGGAAATAAAGGACGCTCAGATAAGCGATCTTGGTCAAGTGCTTCGATTAAATATTCACCTGTTTCTTTTTGTTCTTGTTCATCGTCTTCATCAATCCAAGATTGAAGTAAATTAACCAGTTTGGTCTGTTTTTCTTGTTCTAAAATAGTATCCTTGAGCAACTTTAGGACATAAGCTTCTAGAGAAAGACCTTTCTCCCTCGCTTTTTGGCTGAGATATTGTTCGATTTCCGATGTTAAATTAAGAGTTAGTGGCATGGGCTTGACTTGAATCAATTTATCGTGTCTTTAACTAGGGTTTGCGGCAAAAAGTTTGTTGGTGGGGTTAGGAGTCGGTCGTCAGGAGTCTCCGAGTCAGTAGCCGGTCGTTTCAGGCTTTGTTGCCCTCTTTTTTTGTACCAGTTTATGTACTAAAAAAAGGATAATGCCAGGTTTTTGAAGGTCTTAATCCTATATTCTTGCACTAACATCGGATTTTAACAGGTCAAAAGCCTTATTTTAAAAGGGTTTTACCATTATTCAGCAAGCCCTAACTATTATAAACAAAAAAGCGATCGCACTCTACAAATATAGCGCAATCGCCCCTAATTTAAGACTTCAATTGTTGCTCGATTTGCCAGTTTTCTATTAAACACTAACTAGCAAAGTCAAATACTGGTGTTTCAATTACCCGTTTTGGTCGCTTATTTTCCCAGATAATTTCCTGCAAGCGTTCGACAGTTTCTGGTGCAAAAAAACGCTCTCCCGTTTCTACACAGACTCTAGCGGGGACATTTTCTATAATAAAAAAATTGCCATTGATTTCAAGGGTATAGGTAACTTCTTGTTCAATTAAGGTTTCTTGTCTAGAATTAGTTGACATCTGGTGTTCTCCTTGATTTAAAATCAATCCATAAATTTGGATCGGGTTCATATAGGGTAATAATTTTGAGCAAAGGGCGAGAGGGATAGCTACAATGAATGTGTAAGGCTCTATTAATTAGAGTAAATCCCAAAAGTAAACAGCTTGCACCATACTTATCAGCTGGATAATCTTCAATAATTTCGCTTTGTTCCATCGCCTCCCGTAATTCTTGAACACTGATCTGACGCAGGATACTTTGATTGACAGCGTGTTGAGAAAATTCAAATTGGTTTTGTCTAACTTTTTGACGAATTTCCTCAATCATTTCAGTGATAGCCGCCTTTAATTTGATCGTAAATATCCGTTGCTGTCATTTCACCAAATAACCGATCTTTAATCTCTAAATAATTTAGAGGTTGGGATGCTGTTTCTCTTAGAAAGAAGGCCGCTTTAGCAATTCCCAATCTTTTTACGAGAGCTTTAACTCCCTCTTTTCTAATTTCCTCAATCTCAGGAATCGTCAAATCTGTTTGAATTTTCATAGTAATTTTTCTCAATTCAAGCGTTGAAAATAATGGCGACAAACTCCCCATTTGATAGTCTAGTTATTTCATTTTCTCAAGTCAATGACATCAATAACATCAATACTTTTTAAGCGATGTATTATTCTATAATAAACTTTTAGATGGTTAACAATAAATACTTCAATTCTTTCGGGAGTGCCTGTTTTAAAATCTTCTCTCTGGAGTGATCAATCATGCAACAGATCGCGGATTTTGTGATAAGTTTCAGGATCATTTTGTTTTAAATTGCTCAAAAAGTCTCTAGTGCTTAAGGACAACCAGATATCATACGCCCTCTTACGTTAAAATCGATGTTTGATAATTTTACCCTGCGCTTGTTCTGCTAACGCTTGCTCTAGTGCCTGCTGTTCAGAAAG
>NZ_JAPZRB010000530.1:0-5200 GCF_027531105.1 Microcystis sp. LE18-22.4A | reverse complement strand
GCAGTCAAGTTTAGAGAGTAAAATCAAACAATTTGAGGAGGAAAGAACCATGCCTTTAATAAGTAATATGGAGTTACGAGGAAGGAAAATTGGTGAGGAAATTGGGGAGTTACGAGGAATAGAACGCGGTAAGGAAATTGGTAAGGAAATTGGCAAGGAAATTGGTAAGGAAATTGGTAAGGAAATTGGCAAGGAAATTGGCGCGTTAGAAAAAAGCCGCGATGACATCAAAACAGTTTTAACTGTGCGTTTTGGACAAATTTCTTCAGAAATTGAAGAGATAATCGGCAAAATCACTAACCCTACTATCTTAGAAGAGCTACTAAAATTAGCGGCTACTGCTAATTCTCTCGCAGAATTTAAGCAGTCTTTAGCAAAAATCCAATAAGAAAATCTTGGCGTAGGGTAGGCATTGTCCACCCATTCACCTTGAAACCCTCAGCCAAAAAACAATATCGAGAAAACGGATTTTTTCAAGGAACCCGTTTTCTGGACTTATGGCGATCGCCTTCCCGCCATGACCCACTAAAATTGTCATTGTGAGGGGGTAGATGATACAGTTTTTCTGATCTGGCTACGAGATAAGCGTGCCAAAAACACTGAGGAGCAGACCGCACTATCAAAAAATGCTATAATTTTCAATAAATTACGTCAATAAATATCAATCATGAACTCTTTTGCTATTCGCTTAGAAAAAAATGGAACAATTAATGTTCCTCAAGCTATCCAAGATAAACTCAATCTTTGCGAAGGAGATTTATTAAATTTAATAGAAATTGAGGGTATTATTTTGTTGACTTTACAACAACCAAAAGTCCCTCAACTGTCTGACCAAATTACAACAATTCGAGAAGAAGCCAATGTTACACTGAATGATTTATTACAAGGATTAGACGAAGAAAGGCAAAAAATATACCAACAAAAACATTAATATGAAGAGAATTTTTGCTGATTCCAGTATCTTAATTGCTGGTGCAGCTTCTAAAACAGGTGCAAGTCGAGCAGTGCTGACAATGGCTGAAATTGGCTTATTTAAAATACTTATTTCAGAACAAGTGTTAGAAGAATGCCAGCGAAATCTTTATAGAAAAATTCCCTTAGCGCTTCCCATTTTCAAGCAACTTATCAGCCAGATAAATCCTGAAATTTTACCGAATCCATCTCAAGAACAATTCTTACGATTTTGTAAAATTATTGAAGAAAAAGATGCTCCTATTCTTGCAGCTGCTTTATTGGCTAATGCAGATAGATTACTAAGCTTAAACACCAAAGATTTTACGTCACGAGTTGCTGAACAAACAGGAATAATTATGCAAACGCCATCGCAATTTATACAAGACATTCGCTCAATTATTAATCATGAGTTATGACTTAGGGTATTAGTGATTGCCTTTAGAAAACGGGTTTCAAGAAACCCGTTTTCTTGTATAAATGTTAATTTCTGTTACAGGGGTCTTGAAAGATTGGGGATTGTTGGGCTAAAACTGTTAGCAATAAACTGTTGCAGTTAACGTCATGACTTCTACCCTGTTGCCGAGCCTTCCTGCTATTTACGATGTTTTGTTCGATTTTGCCCAATCTGATGGCTTGAGTCAAGCTAATCAGGTGGATAGTGTGAGAAATCAGCGTTTAACCGCACCGAATTTAATTTGATTTTCTCTGATTCATGAATAAACCTGATTGAGAAAACAATAAGTATATCTTATGTCCTAATTGACGGTAGAAAAAAACGCTCTTAAGATAGTAGAAACCATTAATTGATGTTTTGACAGTCTTCAACCCTAACCCACACCGGCTAGTTAAACGGTTGTTTAAAAACCGGCTGACTTGGCTGAATAATTAATAGCAAAGCAATTTGTGGGCAATGTCCACCCTACATTACTGTACAAAGTTTTTTTGCAGCTACATGGTGCGACCATCACTTAATGACAGCTATTTATTGAGTGTGATCGCTTATTTTCTCTCAATGTTAACAGTGGTTTTAATTTTGTATTTTGGAGACTAACAATGTCAAGCGAAACTCCTCAATTATATAGTTGGTTAGAGTTACATATGATTGTTTCTAATGACTGGAAAGATGCTAAGGAAATATACAAAACATTGAACCTTAGCCAATATGGTATTTCAGGTAAGTCTGTAATTGGCTCGATTCTCGAAGAATTTCATGATAGCAAAGAAACTATTAAAGATGATTTGACTCAATGGGGGGCTGATAAATTTGTATTAAATAGCTCGCTAAATTCCATCAAAAACTCTTATGAAAAATTGCGAGATCAACCTACATTATGGGATCAAATAAAAAATGGTTCAATAAGCAAAACAAGCTATGTTTCTTCTATAGATGTTGGACGAGGCAATGTCCAAATTTATACGGCTATATATTTATTGGAAAAGTATAATCAGCAATATCCAAATAGCGATCCATTAAATTTAAAACAATACAATAACGATTATACAAAATTAGTTTCTGATCTTATTAATAATGAAAAGTCAACAACAGTATATTTTGCTGGATTAATGGTACAAAATGCCGCACAATGGTATCAAAAAAATGCCTCTAACTGGAATACGCTTACACAAGATCAGAAAGACGCATTAATTGTTTACTTTTATAATGTCGGTGAAAGGGGAATGAATGAAAAAGCTACACAAGCAAAAAACAATGGCGGTTCATATAAACCTGATCCTAATAAAACACCAATTGCGCAAGAATATTTGAAGAATCTTGAAGAATTAAAAAAGACAATTGAATTATATGATTTAACTAATTTTTGCTTCGCCGCAGAAACCCCAATTTTAATGTCAGATGGCACATACAAACCCATCGAACAAATCAAAATTGGTGATGAAGTAATGGCGTTTGATGGACTGGGAGAACTGCAACCGCGCAAAGTCACTCAAACTTTTATTACACCCGATCAAGAAGTTGTTCAATTAGGTAATATTAAAGTTACTTTAGGACATCATTTTCTACAAGCTGATGGCAGTTTTAAGGCTTTAGGTGAAATTGACCATGATGGCTTTTTGGTAGGTATAACGGGTAAATTGATCCCTCATCCTGGTATTAAACCAGTTGCAGGTAAACATACAGTTTATAACTTTACTGTTGAAGATTTACATACATATATAGCAGGAGATTATCGGGTTCATAATGAGTCTCTTTCTCTCTATCAACCCGTTACAACAGGAGGCTTAATTGGGGCTTCAATTGGTAGTCAAATTGGGGCTTATTTTGCTAATGATAAATTTGCTAGTCAGCTTGTAGCACAATCTTTAGGTAAGACGGTAGGGAGTTGGACTGGTGATGCTATTGTTTATGAATTTGACCTATCAGATGATCCTGCATTTCGTAACCGCAGTCAGGAATCATTATCATTAGGCGCAATTTATAGAAGATTGCCAGGTAGTGTTATTTCAACAGGTATTGGTTTAGGAAGTAGTAAATTAGCTAATTCTCTAATTAAGGCTTTTAAAATTGAAGATCCACTAACTCAAATTGCTGTTAGTTCCCTAGTTGTAGGCTCAGTTTCTTATTATGTTACTGCCGAAGTTGCTAAGTCTTACCCGATAACAGCAGTTAAACTTTTTGGTGCGCCCTCTCTAAAGGAAGGTAATATAATTATTGGCGTTGATTCTAGCAAGTTAAGCCTTACTAATTCGTTAGCTAATGTAGCACAATCCGCATTCGGTTCATTCGCAGGTTCTTATCTTTATTCAAAACTGTTCAAATGGAATGTCTTGAGTGAAGATGTTAGTGTCACAGGCGCAAAAATAGGCGCAACAATTGGGGCTTTTGCAGGTTCTTTTATCCCCATTCCTGTTGTTGGTACAGCGATTGGTACGTTAATTGGTAGTGTTTTCGGTGGTTTATTTGGCGATAAAGATTATCCTCGTGCTTTTACCAGCGTAATAATTTCCAACAATCAGTTTATTTTAACTCCTGTTGCTGTTGACGATAAAGGCAATTATGATGTCGCTTATAATATGGGAGTTGCTGCAAGAGATACTTTAACTACGATTGCGGCATCAATTGGCGGGAAGCCACTCTCCATTAGAGAATTTCGTTATGGTCATTTTAAAAAGTCGTATGTTTATCGACCAGGAGATCTGGGTTTAAGTGCCTATAATTATCCTTGGCAGTATTCTTCACCACAAGAAGCAATTACTAATGGAATCTTCCAGCAAGTCAAATCATTACAGATGGAAGGCGGTGATATTTATGTTAAGCGATATTTAATTAATCTTCCTGGCGATGTCAACACACTGGACAAATTAAGCGCTGGTTTTCAAGTCGCCAGAGAATGGGGTGTTTATAAAGATAATCCCTATCTCTATGAGAAGACAATTCAAGAGTTAGATGATAATGCAATTTCTATCGCTGATCAGCAGATTCTGGAATTACAAAAAACACCAAGTCAAGCACAAACTTTAACCAATAAAGACAATAAATATGTCGATTTTGGCTTAACAACTTTACCGTCAAAACTAACAGTATCTATTTCTGGCAACAACTTTATTGTTAATGGAAAAACAGTTACACCAGATCAAGTAGTCAGGTTTGCTGATGGTAGTCGTTTTAAACCTGTTGTTAGAAATGGTGTAGTAACATTAGAAGCTGAACAAGTAGCAAACTGGTTACAAATTAAACCAAAAGCGCAAGCTTTAAATTTAGACACTCCTCAAGCTTCGGATAATTATGTAGGGGCAAATGCGAGTAAAATTGTCAAAGACAATGGCGGAGTTGGCAATGATGTTTTGATTGCTTCCTCGGGAGCAACACTTAATGGTGGTCAAGGGGATGATGTTTATGTTTATAGTCGTGGTAATGGAACAGTTACGATTAATGATGTAGGTGGATTAGATTCTATTGAATTTGATGCTAGTATAAAATCTTCAGATTTATTAGTACAACAAAGTGGCATAAATTTAATTATTGCTCTCAAAAATCCAAGCAAACCTTCAGCAACTATTTCTGAGTTAACTGACAAAATTGTAATTTCTGACTTCTTTAATCAAAAGATTGAAATTCTTAAATTCAATAATAACCAAGAGGTACCCATCTGACTGACGGACACATTTTTCAATACAAAGACAAGTACTGTTATGTGAAAGCCTCAAACTCCTGAATAAAAGAAAAGGTAATTTTGCCATAATAATCCTGACGAGCTTTGCGAGAAGCAAAACAGGGAAAAGGGTCAAC
>NZ_JAPZRB010000526.1:0-1368 GCF_027531105.1 Microcystis sp. LE18-22.4A | reverse complement strand
ATTGAAAATTTAATGCAAGTGAGGTTTGGAGAATTGGATGAGTCTTTAATAAAAGTCATTGATGAGTTGCTCAAGTTATCACCGATGGAGTCTAGTCGTTTATTATTGGAGTCTTCACGGGAAGATTTAATCAGACGATTCATCTCTGAATAAATTAATTAAGCTGGGTTAAAATACGTCTTAGCTTAAACAGCTTCAAAGAAGCAATAACCGGCGGAAAACGGGAGGATATTATTTAACAGATGAAGAATTGCGATAGACCTGAAAGGACGCTTATGATTTAGCTTTAGGACAATCTACTTTAGAGGCTTTTCAAGGAAAATATGGAGTCAACGAATCAGCAGAAATTGTGAATAAAAATGCGATTATTTACCAAGCAATGGTGTTGATTTTGTGGTGATTATATTCTCTTAAATCTCTACAGATGAATTAGAATAGACTCAAAAAGTGAAGATTTTAAATTAATAATTATCTTAAAAAACTAGGTTCCATCCTAGCTAAAATTCTCTGAATAATTCTTTACCTAATTTCAGGAAGCCAATCTTCGTCTAAAATATCAGCTAAAGCATAAGGATTCTCTGAGGGTAATTTTAAATCCGTTTTCACCTCTGCCATTTTTCTGGCTTTACCATAAAGATAATCGAGACGATTAGATAAATGGTTTCTGAGATTGGTCGTTAATCTTAATTCTAATTGAGTCCGAAAACCAATTAATTCACCTCGCCAATGTCGCTCGTTATATTCTCGTTCGCTTGACCAATACTGATAGAATAAAAGATGTTGTATGATTTGAATTACTAAACTCTCAACCGCATTTTTTTGTTCCCTTCCCAAAGCTTCTAACTCCTCAATCAAATGCTCATAATCTAAACTATCAACTTGACGATTTTTTAACAATAAAACTGTCTCATCTAGCCATTGCTGATAATCTTCTTCATAAATGGATGATAAACTTTGTCTAGCATGAATCATCGGTTATTCCTCAATCCTTCAGAATATATTGCCATTATACACCAACAAAAAAGCCCCCCTTTCGAGGATGCCCTTTTATCTAATGATTGAGATGCTAACTGATTGAAATGCCCAAAAATAGGGAGTTTATGGACTTTCCCATCAAAGTCAGGTTGATGATTGAAGCTGGAAATCGCCATCATGTTGTATAAGCAACAGGATTAACGATAATTGCTAAGTAGGTAGGCGTTAAAAATTATCAGATGCCCCCCTTATTAAGCTATCCATTAGTCACATCTTTCTTAACATAAAATTTGACAAAAAGAGAAAAGTGTGCCAGATGGCTCAAGGGGGTTCTATGGGGGAACTAATTTGATGAGATAGTTTCCAAGTCTCGCTGATATCATGTAACCTTCG
>NZ_JAPZRB010000027.1:0-1059 GCF_027531105.1 Microcystis sp. LE18-22.4A | reverse complement strand
CTTCATAATAAATATTGGCAGAGGATTAAAGATTAGTTATTGTGACTAATTTTTTTGGTTAGAAAAAGATAAACTTGAGAATCTTCAGTCAAATTTATTGACTCAAAATCAGCTGTACTTAATTTAAATGAATCAACCCTACGATAGGCGGGGGGATCTCCCCTTAATAAGGGGGGTGCCGATCCCCCCTTAGTCCCCCCTTAATAAGGGGGGCATCTGATAATTTTTAACGCCTACCTACTTAGTTTCAATTTTAGGTGATTTTTTGGTAAACTACAAGGGAAGCTAGAAATTAGTAACGCCTTGAGAATTGTATCCGCTTAGTTATCAGTGCAGTTATTTACTCCAACGAACAACCTATCGCTATGTCGAAAACTCTCTACGAACAAGATTTTCAAGTATGGCTCGCAACAACAATTAGCCACCTACAGAAGCGGGAATTTGCTGCGCTGGATACTGATAACTTAATTGAGGAGTTAACCGAGTTGGGAAAATCGGAAAAAAGAACTTTAGAAAGTAATTTGATGATTCTTTTGGCTCACTTGCTCAAATTAAAAGTACAGCAGGACGCACCGCCATCAATGAAGGATAGCTGGTATTGTTCTATTATTGAGCATCGCCAGCGAATTGAGAAAAACTTACGCAATACACCTTCCCTGAAATCCTATCTAGAAACTGCTATCGAGGAAGCTTATCCAGATGCTCGTCAAGTGGCAATTAAGGAAGGGAAACTCCCTCAATTTGGTGTTCGGATTCCCCCAGAAAATGATTATCCTCAAATTTGTCCTTTCTTGCCAGAGCAAATCTTAGATGAGAACTTCTATGGCAATTGACTAGAGAAAAAAGTTAATTTTCAATTTTTGCATTACTCATGACTCGACTAACTCCAATCCAAGTTGACAAAAACACTCTAATTTATATCCCACATTCCGCACCCTCAACTGTCACATAAGCTGTCCCCCTCCAGAGACTTGAGTAAAAATACTTATCTGGTGAAGGTTTTCTCGGTGGCCGCTAGGGGGAGCTTGAGACCCCTAATTATGAAAAAATAGGAATTGT